>JACQBY010000146.1 GCA_016201875.1 Nitrospirota bacterium | reverse complement strand
TCCTGTTCCTTCTTTCCAAAGGTGAGAGGTCCGAGTTTTTCGCTCATCCCCCATTCGCAGATCATTTTTCTGGCCAGGTCGGTGGCTCTTTCGATATCATTTCCCGCGCCGGTCGTCATATTCTGGAGAGCCACCTCTTCGGCAACCCGCCCTCCCATTAAAATGGCGATATTGTTCAGGAGGAATTGTCTGCCATAGGTGTAACGGTCGTCGGTGGGGAGCTGCATGGTTAATCCCAGCGCCCGGCCCCGGGGGATAATGGTCACCTTATGGACAGGGTCGGTTCCCGGAAGGATTTTTGCGACCAGCGTGTGTCCCGCTTCATGATAGGCGGTCGTCTTTTTTTCCTCGTCGTTGATGATAATGCTTTTTCGCTCAACGCCCATTAAAACCTTGTCTTTGGCAAATTCAAAGTCGATCATTTCGACCACTTTTTTGTTTTTGCGGGCGGCAAGAAGCGCCGCTTCGTTCACCAGGTTCTCGAGATCCGCTCCCGCAAATCCGGGTGTTCCCCTTGCAATAACGTCAAGGTTCACCGAAGAGTCGATCGGTATTTTCTTCGTATGGACTTTTAAGATTTCGGCCCTCCCTTTAAAATCGGGCCTCGGGACCACCACCTGGCGGTCAAACCGGCCGGGACGGAGGAGGGCCGGATCTAATACATCGGGACGGTTCGTCGCGGCAATTAAAATAACCCCTTCGTTGGTTTCAAAACCATCCATTTCAACCAGAAGCTGGTTTAAGGTCTGTTCCCGTTCATCATGGCCTCCGCCGACACCGGCTCCGCGGTGGCGTCCGACCGCGTCAATTTCGTCGATAAAAATAATGCAGGGGGCCTGTTTTTTCCCCTGGTCAAAGAGGTCTCTGACGCGCGAAGCGCCGACACCGACGAACATTTCGACAAAATCAGACCCGCTGATGCTGAAAAAAGGGACGCCCGCTTCTCCCGCAATCGCTTTTGCGAGAAGCGTTTTCCCTGTCCCCGGAGGACCGACAATCAGGACCCCTTTGGGGATCCTTCCGCCCAGTTTCTGAAATTTCGGAGGGTCTTTTAAAAACTCGATGATTTCAACGACTTCATCTTTGGCTTCTTCAATCCCGGCCACATCGGCAAAGGTCACCTTTTTCTTATCTTCCGACAGGAGCCTGGCCCGGCTCTTGCCGAATGAAAGGGCTTTGTTCCCCCCCATCTGCATCTGGCGAAGAAAAAAAACCCAGAGGACAAGGATAAAGACAAAAGGCCCCCAGGTAATCAGAAAGGTCAGGTACCAGGGATTTTCATCGGGTGGTTTAACCGTAATTTTTACATTTTTATCGCGGAGGGACTTGATCAAATCGGGATAATTGGCCGAATAGGTCTTAAACTTTACCCCGTCCTTGAGGACGCCGGTAATATGATTCTCTTTAACCGTAACCTCAGAAACATCCCCTTTCTCGATCCGGGACATAAAGTCGCTGAAAATCAGCTCTTCTTCCCCCGGACGGATCGGGACGTTAAAAAGGTTAAAGAGCAGGATCATGAATAATCCAATCACCAGCCATAGCGCTAAATTTTTAAAACGAGGTTTCATTTATTCCTTCTCCGCCGGACTCACACGAATTCACGAATTGAGTTTTTAGTTTATCACAAAATAATTCCGAACGGCAATAATATTTCTTTATTAGTAATCTTTACTCGTGGATATTTTCTAAAATCGCCAGGTAGGGAAGGTTCCGGTATTTATTATCGTAATCGAGGCCGTAACCGACGATATATTTATCAGGGATTTCAAAGCCGATATAATCCAGATCGACATCGACCTGGCGCCCCTCGGTTTTATTTAAAAGGACACAGACTTTCAGCGATTTGGGCTTTTTGGCTTTTAATGTTTTGTTCAGGAACTGCAATGTCAGCCCCGAATCGACAATATCTTCCACCAGGAGGACATTCTTCCCCTTGATATCATCCACGATATCGGAGAGGATCTTCACTTTCCCCGAGGAATGGGTCGCCCCCTGATAACTGGACGCAAGGATAAAACCGACTCGGACAGGGAGCGAGATGACCCTTGCCAGATCGGCATAAAACGCAAAAGCCCCTTTTAAAACGCCGATGAGGTAGAGCTCCTGTCCGGCGTAATCCCGGGTAATGTTACTCCCAAGTTCTTTGATTCTTTTCTGCACTGCTTCCTGGGTGATGATCGGTTTTCCGAAAATTTTT
This sequence comes from Nitrospirota bacterium, assembly GCA_016201875.1. Classification (GTDB taxonomy): domain Bacteria; phylum Nitrospirota; class Nitrospiria; order JACQBW01; family JACQBW01; genus JACQBY01. The sequence goes on along the minus strand of JACQBY010000146.1, from coordinate 35,356 downwards.
TTATTCATTGGGCTTCCTGCTCCCGGAGAGACAACACCTTTCCTGATAAAGGGCTCTACCTGTAATAATACCATAAGAAAATTTTTCATACTCGGACAAAAAAATCAAGCACTTTATTCTAATCCCCTGATCTGCCGCCGACCCGGGTTCAGGGGAATCGTTCGATGTCGATCCGTAAAGCTCTTTTTGTTTCGGAAGAAACCGACGATTTAAAATCCTGTCCGATTCCCATCCCCCAGAGAATCCGGTCGGGACCTGCAATCAGGGGGATAAAATCCCTCAATGGCCCCGGCGTTTTTAAATCGACAAAGAGGTCCTGGAGTTTTTTCTTTTTCCCCTTTAAACGGACCGGACGGATGGAGTCCCCCGCCCTTCGGGTTCTGACCGCTAACGGCAGGGTGATCTGATCGAGATCAAAGAGAATCTCGTCCGGATAGGCGCTCTTCTCCGGCGCCCCGGTAACCGGAGAGGCCCTGAAGATGATGTTTAATTCCGGCAAAGAGGCCTCTCCCGGAACCGGAAGAGGGATCGCACCTTCCGGTTTGCGGGGCATCCCTTTCGGATCGATAAACATCAGGGTCCCGTAACATCGGTAGATTTCGATCCGGCCCGGGAGGTGCAGAGCGCTCCCCGTATCCCCCCTTTGGGCGAGATCTACCAATTGCTCAATATGGCTGAAGTGGAGATTGAGCAAATCCCCCCGGAGCCTGAAAAGGACCCTTCTTAAAATCCGGCGCTGAAGCGCAAGGGGCTCCCTTAAAAATGGGGAGATCATTAAGACAGGCCCTGTTGCGGCTGAAAAATCGACGAGTTCCCCCAGTTTTTCTGAAACCACCTCTTCGAGGAACCGGTCTTCTTCAAAGAGAATGTCGGCTTCATGGACAAGCGTCCGGACAATTTTCGGGTTGTATTTTTTGAGAACCGGCATCAGGCCATGCCGGATCCGATTCCTTAAATAAAGCGGGAGCTGATTTGAAGAATCTTCCCGGTGGGAGAGCCGATGCCGTTTAAGATATTCTTCGATTTCACCCCGGGTGATTTGATAAAGAGGGCGGATCACCTCCCCCCGGAGACGGGGGATGGAAGATAAGCCATGGCTCCCGGAGCCCCGGATCAGCCGCATGAGAAAGGTCTCGGCCTGGTCTTCGGCCTGATGAGCCGTGACGATCCAATCCCCTTTTTCTTTTTTCAGGATCTCTTCCAACACCTCGTAACGGACCCTGCGGGCCGCTTCCTGTTTTGATTTTTTCATCGTTCGGGCAAGAGACGCGATATCTTTTTTAACCAGGGTGGAGGGAATGCCGAGCGCGTTTGAAAATTTCCTGACGAATTCGGCATCTTCGTCGGACTCCGCCCCTCTCAGGGAGTGGTTGAGATGAGCGGCGTGAAGCTTAAAGGGAACCTCTTTTCCCAGTTCGGAAAGAAGATGGAGAAGGGAGATGGAGTCCGCCCCGCCGGAGACCGCCACGATCAGGAGAGCCCCCGGTTTGACGCCGAACTGCTTCAGGTTCTTCCGGACCTCATTGATCATAACCATTTTTCGGGGCCGTCCTGAGGATCTCTTTTGCCTTTAAAATATCTTTTTCTATCTGCTGGATCAAGGCATTCCGGTCTGGAAAGTAAAATCAAACAGATAGGCTTCGATCTGTCTGAGGGTCTTTTGAAAAGTCGGCTGGGTCCCGATATAGACGATCGCCGGATGGCGCTTCTCTTTCATCTCCACCGTCACCGCGTAAACGCCATTCTTTGGGATCAGCTTTCCGTCAGGGAGGATATTGGCCGTCGGATAACCGAGGGTTTTTCCTCTTCCCTCTCCTTCCCGCACATCCCCCTCTAAAAGATAGGGGCGCCCCAAAAAGGGGATGACCTGATCGACTTTTCCTTCACCCAGCAGACTCCGTATCAGGGAAGAGCTCACCATCTGTCCGTTCAGGGTCACCGGAGCGACGACATTCACTTTAAACCCGAACTCCTCCCCAAGAAGCCTTAGCGTCTCGACATTTCCCGACCGGCCTCTTCCAAAACCGTAATTCGGCCCGACAAAAGCCTCTTTAATCTTTAACCGGTCGACCAGAAATGTTCTGGCAAATTCGCGCGGGCTCTGAAGGGCAAAGGTTTTTGTAAATTCCAGGCAGAAGATCGTGTCGATCCCGCATTGTCCGATCAGATCGAGCTTTTCCTGAGACGAGCTTAACAATTCAAGCGGACGGTCGGGAAAAAGGACTTTGAGCGGGTGGGGCTCAAACGTCAGGGCAAGAGAGGACCCTCCCATTTCTTTTGCCCGCTCCGACACTTTTCTTAAAATGGATTGATGCCCGACATGAAGCCCGTCAAAATTTCCCAGCCCCAGAACCGGGTAAGGGAATTTCGCCCCTTCCGGAATGTTTTTAAGGAATTGAGGGTTCATCCGTTCAGGATTCTGGCGGCTTCTCTGGCAAAATAGGTTAAAATGATATCCGCGCCCGCCCTTTTAATTGAAATCAGAGACTCCATCATGGCCGACTTCCCGTCGATCCATCCGTTTTTTTCCGCCGCTTTAATCATCGCATATTCTCCGCTCACCTGGTAAGCCGCGACAGGCACATTAAAAGCGCTCTTGACCCGGTAAATAATATCGAGATACGGCATGGCCGGTTTCACCATGACGATATCGGCCCCTTCTTCGATGTCGAGCGCGACCTCTCTGAGCGACTCCCGGCTGTTGGGGGGGTCCATCTGATAGGTTTTACGGTCCCCGAAAAGGGGAGAGGATTGAGCCGCTTCGCGGAAAGGCCCGTAAAAACAGGAGGCATATTTCGCCGAGTAGGCCATGATCGGAATGTCGGTTTTTCCGGCACGGTCCAGGGATTTGCGTATGACGCCGACCCTTCCGTCCATCATATCCGACGGGGCCACCATATCGGCGCCTGCCTCGACATGCGTCAGGGCCATTTTGGCCAGAAGCGCCAGGGTTTCGTCATTGTCGATTTTCCCGTTTTTGACCACCCCGCAATGCCCATGGGAGGTATACTCGTCGATACAGACATCGGTGATGACGATCATCTCCGGGAATTTGTCTTTGATCCGCCTGACGGCTGTTTGAACCACCCCGTCCGGATTGCAGGCTTCGCTCCCCGATTCATCTTTTTTTTCAGGGATGCCGAATAAAATCACCGAAGAGATGCCGAGAGTATTCGCTTCCTGAATCTCCTGAAGAAGTCGGTCGGCGGAAAAACGGTAATTCCCCGGCATCGAAGAGATCTCCGATTTGACCCCTTTTCCAAAAGTCACAAAAAGAGGATAGATCAGCCGGTCGGCCTCTAAATGAGTCTCACGGACCATTTTCCTTAAAACTTCGCTGTTTCTTAACCGTCTGGGACGTTGAATCGGAAATGACATAGCGCCTCTTTAGTTGAAATATTGGACAATGGCTTCGGTTAACGCCGGGATCGTATGCTCTTTCGGCTCGATATCGGCCTGATATCCCGCCTCCTTGAGGGTTTGGGAGGTAATCGGCCCGATACTGGCGATTTTGGCTTTTTTCAGGTAGCCTTTTAAAACTTCCGGATCAAAGAGCCCGGTAAAATTTTTGACCGTCGAGGAGCTGGTAAAAGTAACCACCGAAATCTCCCCCTCTGAAAAGAGCTTTTTGATCTTCTCGACATTTTCGACCGGTTTGACATTTTGATAGGCGGCCACCACCTCGACCCGGGCGCCCATTCTTTTCAGCGATTCGGGAAGGACCTCCCGGGCCTCTTTCGCCCGGGGAATTAAAAAACGGGCCCCTTGAATATCCATCCGGTTAAACGCTTCGACAACGCTCTCCCCCTGAAAGGAGGCCGGGACCAGGTCTGCTTTGATTCCGTATTTCAATAACGCTTCCGCTGTGGAAGAACCGACGGCGCAGATTTTGACCCGGTGAATTGCCCGGATATCTTTTTCCAGCGCCTTCAACCGGTCCATAAAAAATTGGACGCCGTTGGTGCTGGAAAAGATCACCCAGTCAAACCCCTCCAGGGAGGAAATCGCCCGGTCGAGTTCATCCCACCGGTCGGGAGGGAGAAGCCGGATGGCCGGAAAGATCACCGGTTCGGCCCCGTAATAAAAGAGAAGATCTGAAAAATCTTTCGACTGCTCTTTCGAACGGGTAATGAGTATCTTTTTTCCGAAAAGGGGCCTTTTCTCAAACCAGTTGAGCTTTTCCCTTAAATGGATCACCTCGCCGACAATAATTAAAACAGGGGGAGCCAGCCCGGCCCCTTTTACTTTTTCTTCGATGTCCTTTAACTTTCCGACGACGGTTTTTTGATCGTAGCGGGTGCCCCATTGAATCAGCGCCACAGGGGTGTCGGGGTTCCGTCCATGCCGGATCAGCTGGCTGACGATCATCTCCAGGTTCCCCAACCCCATAAAAAAAACGAGGGTGCCGATTCCGGTTGAAATTCTGGACCAATCGACGCTCGATTCGATTTTGGCCGGGTCTTCATGGGCGGTGATAAAGGCGACGCTGGAACTGATTTCGCGATGGGTCAGCGGAATTCCGGCGTATGCCGGAGCCGCGATAGCGGAGGTGATTCCGGGAACGACCTCAAACAGGATTCCCTCTTCAACGAGCGCTTCGGCCTCTTCCCCGCCCCTTCCGAAAATAAACGGGTCGCCCCCTTTAAGCCTCACAACGATCTTCCCCTCCATCGTCTTCTGGATGATCAGGGCGTTGATTTCTCCCTGCCTGAAAGCGGAGCTCCCTTTTTTTCCCACAAATATTTTTTCGGCGGAGGGGTTGGCAAAATCGAGGAGGTCGGGGTTAATCAGGTAATCGTATAAGATGACGTCGGCCTCCTCGAGGCACTCTTTCCCTTTCAGGGTCAGGAGTTTAGGGTCCCCGGGGCCGGCCCCCACCAGATAAACTTTTCCCCGTTTCATCGTTCCTTTTTATACACGTCGTCTAAAATTTCTTTCCCGCCCAGAGAAAGGATCTTTTCGGCAAGCTGAACGCCCAGGGGTTCTGCCTCTTTGGCCTCCCCTTCGACCGATTCGCGGATCATCACCCTTCCGTCCAGACTGCAAACCAGTCCCTGCAGCCGGAACCGGCCCCCCTGGACCGTCGCATAGGCCCCGATCGGGACCTGGCATCCCCCTTCGAGTCTTTTTAAGAAACTCCGTTCGGCAACCAGCCGGGTGCGGGTTTCAGGCTCTTCTAAAAAGGAGAGGATGGAATGAATCTCCGCGTCTTCTTTTCTTAATTCGATCCCGAGAACCCCCTGGCCGACCGCCGGAAGAGAGATCTCCGGGTCGAGCGTTTCGGCAATCCGGTTTTCCATACCCAGCCTTTTGATCCCCGCGGCAGCCATGATCACGCCATCCAGGCCCATCTCTTCCAGTTTTCTGAGCCGGGTCTCGACATTTCCCCGGATGGAGATGATGTTAAGATCGGGCCGGGCATGGAGAATCTGCGCCTGCCTTCTCAAACTGGAGGTGCCTATTTTTCCGCCGGCGGGAAGGTCCTTAAATTTCTTTCTTTCTCGGCTGATCAGCGCGTCGCGAGGATCGTCCTGGTTCGTATAAAAACCGAGATGAAGGCCTCCGGGAAGTTCGGACGGGACATCCTTCATGCTGTGCACTGCCAGATCGACCTCCCCCTCCTGCAGTTCTTCTTCGATCTCCTTGACAAAGAGCCCCTTTCCCCCGACCTGAGACAGAGGAACATCCAGAATCTTGTCCCCCGCTGTATGAATAATTTTAAGATAGACCCGGAGCCCGGGATGATATTTTTCGATGCTTGATTTAATCCAGTCGGCCTGCCAGAGGGCAAGCCGGCTTCCCCGTGTTCCTATCCAGATAGCGTCTCTCATTAAAAACTATTGACCTTCCCTGATCGTCAAAGGATCTTTAAAAGTTGATGTGGTCCGGCGATGGTTTATTGATTTTCCCTGGAGTCTCTTGATCTGGAAATCGGTTCCTCCGGAGATTCCGCCGTGCCGGCCGGAGGGGCCTCGGGATCCTGAGAGGGTTGTTTCTCTTCCGCCAGGTCAAACAACTTGCGCGTGGTCTCGATAACTTCCGATCCGCCGGATAAGTGGGCCTCCGCTTTTAAAGCGGAGAGGGGAAAATGAAGGATCTTATTGATGATGTTTTGAGAAAGATTCTCTATGGCGCCGACCTCCTCCTCGGACAATTCCCTTTGCCATTTGGAAATGGTCTTATCCACTTCCGACTTGCGGATGGCTTCAACCTTTTCACGGATGGCAATGATCGTGGGGACCACATTGAGCGATTTGAGCCACCGGTCCATGGTTTCGACTTCTTCGGCAATAATCAATTCGGCTTTTTCAGCCTCTTTCTGCCTTTCTTTCAGGTTGGCTTCAACCACCGCCTGCAAATCGTCAATATCATAGAGAAAAACGTTCCCCAGGGTATTGATTTTAGGATCGATATTCCGGGGAACGGAGATGTCGACCAGAAAAATCGGCCTGTTTTTCCTCCGGCCGACGGCATTTTCCACCATGTCAGAGTTGATGACGTAATAGGGGGCCCCCGTCGAACAGATGACAATGTCGGCTTCCGCCAGTTCGACTCCGATCTCGTCAAATTTTACGGAAATTCCGTTGAACTCCCTGGCGAGTTCAACCGCCCGCTGATAATTCCGGTTGGTCACCAGGACATTTTTAACCCCGTTGTTGACCAGGTTACGGGCGGCAAGCTCGGCCATTTCTCCCGCTCCGACCAGCAAAACGGTCTTTCCAGTCAAATCCCCGAATATTTTTTTAGCCAGCCCGACGGCGGCATAGCTCACCGATACGGAGTTTTCCGAGATTTTGGTCTGGGAGCGGATCCGCTTGGCAACCGAGATCGCTTTTTTAAAGAGCTTGTTCAGGATCACACCGGTTGCTTTATTAATCATCGCGTAATCAAACGCTTCTTTGATCTGGCCCGAAATCTGGGTCTCTCCGACCACCATGGAATCAAGGCTGGAAGAGACCCGAAAGATATGACTGACCGCATCCGTCGAAGAATAGAAATAAAGATGCCGGGTTAATTGGTCGAAAGAGATATTGTCGTGATATTTCTGATTTTCATAAATAAACCGGCTCAGGTAATCGAAACACTCAGGGGCATTTTCGGTGATGGCGTAGATTTCCACCCGGTTGCAGGTCGACAAAATCAGCCCCTCTGAAATCAACGGGGAGGTCACCAGCTGGGTCAGAAAGGTTCCGATAGAGGCCTCGGGAAATGAGAATTTCTCCCTGATTTCCACCGGGGCTGTTTTATGGTTCAAACCGACCAGAATAATATTCATCTCGTTCCCTATCCCTGAAAATCAAATAAACCGGTGAGGCCCTTCGACCAGAAGGTTCACAATAAAAAAAGTGAAGACGACCCCCATGAAACCGATAATGGCCAGATAAGCCGCTTTTCTTCCCCTCCAGCCGACCGTTAACCGGCCATGGATCATCCCCAGGTAAAAGAGCCAGGTCACCGATGTGAAAATCCTCTGGGGGTCCCAGACCCAGTAGGCTCCCCAGACATCCCCCGCCCAGAGCGCTCCGGCCAAAATGCCGAGCGTCAGCAAAGGGAACCCGACGGATATCGACCACTGGTTCAGGTGGTCCAGAAGATCGAGAGAAGGGAGTTTGTAATAAAGCCTGTTAAACCGTTTCGATTTTAGGAGCTTCTCCTGGATCAAATACATCATTCCTGCCACAAAAGCAATGGTAAAGGCGACCGCTCCGAGGACCGTCAGGGTCGTGTGGATTCCGAACCAGGAACTGTTCAGATCTGGCTGCAAAGACCTGATTTCATTGGGAAAAGCGGCGGCAGAGAGGAGCGATAAAAAGGCCAGGGGGAGAATAAATGAGCCCAGGATATGGATACGGTACCAGTATTCTAAAACCAGGTAGGTTAAGATCATTCCCCATGAAAAGAAGGAAAGGGCCCCGGAAAGGTTCGAAAGGGGAAGGTGCCCCGATTCAACGGTTCTGAGAATCAAGATAAAGGTGTGAAATAGAAAACCGATCCCTGTGACCCCCAGGGCAATATTAGATAAAGAATCCTTTTTGATTGAAAAAAAAAGGAGATAGACAACGGTCCCGGCAAAATAAAAGAGAAGGGGAAGCTTATAAAGAAGTATTTCCATTACTTTCCATGAGGTGACACTTTATTATTATATAATATTATGGAGCAAATTTTTCGCCGCAAATGTTTTTTTATTATAGAAATATGGTTTAACTTATGTCAAGACATTCAGAGGTTATGATTGACTTCCCCCTGAGTTAAGGGTTAAAATTAAACTCTAATTTAGACTATTTTTCAGGTCATTGAAGGCTTCGGAATGTTAATCCAGATCAAGGTTAAAGGGATGATGTTTGATCCCTTGAATAATGCCTATATTGTCATTTTAAGAGACGAAAACAATGCCGAAATACTCCCGATCTGGGTAGGCAAGGCGGAGGCCAACGCCATCAGCCTCGCCCTGGAGGGGATTACTCCCTCGCGTCCCTTGACCCACGACCTGATCAAAAACATTCTCGATTCACTCAAGGCCTCCGTGATCAGCTGCGTGATCACCGACCTGAAAGACAATACCTATTTTTCAAAGCTCCACATCATGTTTAATGACTCGGAGTATACCATCGATACCCGCCCGAGCGACTCCATCGCTCTTTGTCTCCGGGCAGAAGCCCCTATTTTTACCAGTGATGAGGTTTTGAAGAAGCATAGCGCCGAAGAGCTCGACCGGTGGCTCGAAAACATCCGGCCTGAAGATTTCGGAAAGTATGATGCCTAAAAAGGTCCGCCCGTTCATTCTTTTATCGCTGGCCTTTATTCTGTGTTCCTGCGCCTCCATCGACCATATTTACAGTCTGAACTACAAAAGGTTCGCTTTTTCCCATGATCAGCTTGCGCGGGAGGGGGTGGTCATCCTCCCTCTGACGTTTAATTATGAAGACGCCGCCTATATAAAAACGGCCCAGGATATCTTTCTCCGGTCATTCAAAGGACTCCAAAAAGATTTAAATAATCTGGTGGAACCTTCACAGATCCCGGACCTGGCAAAACAGGGGGGTTTTGAAGAGGAGTACCGACAGCTCCTTGACACAGACCCGAAAAAGGATACCCCGAAAGCGCTTCTCATACGGAAAGTCGGCCGCGCGGTGGAAAAACGATTTTTGCTCTGGCCCGACCTGGTCAGTACCCGTCTGGCCGATGGGGCCACTCAACTGAAATTAACCGCCCGGATATGGGATGTGGATGCCGGAGAAATCGTCTGGGACGCCAGTGAAGAGGCGAGGGGATATGAGATTCTGATTTTTCCTCAAACCCCGGCGCCCTTTGAAAAGGTCATGGAAGCGGCGTCGATCCAGCTTATCAGAAAAATGCCTTAATAAAAATGGAGAATCAAAAAAACGATTATGGATATTGAAGTCAGCATTCATGGCCTGATTCCCGACACCCAGGCCAACCAGCAAATCCTCGTCTTAAAAGCAAAAGAAAACGGAACTGGAAAATTTCTTCCAATCTGGATCGGCCCGTCGGAAGCCCATGCCATTAAAATCATTCTCGAAGAGACCGCGTTGGAAAGACCTTTGACCCACGACCTTTTAAAGGATCTGATGACCTTCTTTAAAACCCCCCTGCGGAAGGTTGTGATCCACAAACTGGTTCAGGGGACCTATTTTGCCAATCTCCACCTGGAAAACCGGGGATCGGAATTAATCGTCGACTCGCGTCCAAGCGATGCCATCGCGCTGGCCGTCCGTTTAAAATCCCCCATCTTCATTAAAGAAGATGTTTATTTAAAACAGCATATCAATCTAAAGGAAAAACAGCCCGCCCAACAAATGGGTCTTGAAAGTTAAATTTTCAATTGACTTATTATCCGGACTTATGTAATATTTTCGTTTTGTTCCGGTTCCTTGTTTGGTCTATTCATCCATTAAAGAAGCAACCCTCTAGAAATAGAGCTAGAAATAGTGAAGGATACGTTCAGTGAAGATATCGAAAACAACCCAGGTTAAAAAAGAAACCGTCGAACCCAAGTGGTTTATTATTGACGCCACAGATCAGGTATTGGGACGTTTAGCCACCCAGGCCGCCGTCCTTTTGAGAGGAAAACATAAACCTGTTTTCACCCCTCATATCGATATGGGCGACCATGTGATTGTCATCAACGCGGAGAAAATCCGGTTGACGGGAAATAAATTAAAAGGGAAGCTTTATCATCACCATTCCGGCTACCCCGGCGGGTTAAAAACAACCACCGCCGAAAAATTGCTTTTAGAAAAACCTGACAGCCTGGTTTTCAGGGCCATCTCAGGAATGATTCCCCATAACACGCTTGGCTCTGAAATCCTGAGAAAACTACGGGTTTATAAGGGGTCCGACCACCCTCACCAGGCTCAACAACCCAAACCTTTTACCTTAAAAGCATCGTAAGGATCCTATGGCAACTATCTTAAATATATCAACCGGAAAAAGAAAAGAAGCTGTCGCTCGCGTCAGCATTGAACCGGGTGAAGGAAAAATTTTAATCAACAAAACCCCCTTTGAATCTTATTTCCCCAGAGAAGCCTGGAAAATGATGGTCAAACAGCCGTTTGAAGCGGTCGGTCTGGCCGGTAAATACAATGTGACCGCGAATGTCTTTGGCGGAGGCCTGACAGGACAGGCTGGCGCTGTACGGCATGGGATTTCAAAAGCCCTCCTGGCTTTAAATCCCGGCCTGAGGGAACGGCTTAAAAAAGAGGGTCTTATCACAAGAGACCCGAGGACCAAAGAAAGAAAAAAATATGGTCAAAAAGGCGCCCGGAAAAAATTCCAGTTCTCAAAACGGTAATTTCGGTTATTCTGGAATTCATTTAGATTTTAAAAAGGGTGCTTATAGCACCCTTTTTTTTTAGGAAAATCCTATGGCAGAAAAAATAGAAGTCGGCATTATCGGAGCGACAGGCTATACCGGCGGGGAACTTTTAAGACTCCTCTCCCGGCACCCCGGCGTCGAGGTGACCTTTGTAACCTCCGAGCAGTCCGCGGGGAAAAAAATTGATGAACTCTTCCCTTCCTTAACAGGGATCATTAATCTGACGCTTAAAAAAATTGCGACGATCGAAAAATCTTCAAAACCTGATCTCTTTTTTGTCGCGCTCCCGCATGGAACGGCGATGACCCTCGTCCCCTCCTTGCTTGAAAAAGGGGTAAAGATCATCGATCTGGGAGCGGATTACCGGTTAAACAAACCGGCCCTTTATCAGGAATGGTACCACCTTGACCATTTAAACCCCGGCCTTTTGACCCAGGCCGTTTATGGACTGACAGAAGTCTACCGCAAAAAGATCAAATCGGCGTCTCTTGTCGCTAACCCCGGCTGTTATCCGACCAGCATTCTCCTCCCCCTCTATCCCCTTTTGAAGGAAGGTTTAGTCGATCCCGACTTTCCTCTCATTATTGACGCTAAATCGGGGGTGTCAGGGGCAGGCCGGTCACCCGATATCCGGACCCATTTCAGTGAAGCCGATGAAGGGATAGAACCGTATAAAACAGGGAGAAAACACCGCCATATTCCGGAAATCGAGCAGGAAATTGAACATTTTTCGGGTCAATACCGCCCCATTACCTTTACGCCTCAACTTCTTCCCATATCGCGGGGCATATTAAGCGTCATCTACCTGAAATTAAAAACAAAAAAAATTTTTCTGGAAGACCTTTATAAGAAATATTATGACCAGGAGCCTTTTGTTCAAATCCTGAAACCGGGTCTTTCTCCCAATCCCAAAAATGTCCGGGGGTCAAACTATTGCCATATCGGCTTTTCTAAAGACCCTAAAACAGGGGTCATTTCGCTCTATAGCGCTATCGATAATTTAACCAAAGGGGCCTCGGGGCAGGCAATTCAAAATATGAACCTGATGTTCGGACTGGAAGAAACGTCAGGACTGGCCTCTCCGGGGATTTTTCCATGAAAATAAGTCATGAAGGCCTTTCAAAGGTAGCTGGATTCTTAGGAGCCGGGCTATATTGCGGGATTAAACAGGTCAAGAAACCGGATCTGGCCCTGATCTACTCGGCCAATGAATGTTCTGCCGCCGGCGTATTTACCCAAAACCGGGTAGCCGCCTCCTCGGTCATCATTACCAGGAACAAACTGCTCAAAAGGGGAAAGGCCCGCGCGGTCATTATCAATAGCGGAAACGCCAACGTCTGCACAGGGAAATCCGGGGAAAGATCGTCCCTCGCCGCGATAAGAGCAACGGCAAAAGCGCTTCAAATCCAGGAAAGCGATATACTGATCGCCTCAACAGGTAAAATCAGCGAACCCCTCCCCATTCATAAAATCATACGGGCCATTCCAGATCTGACCGGGCAGTTGTCCATCCCCGGTTGTCATCTGGCCGCCGAAGGAATTATGACCACCGATACTTTTCCGAAAAAAATTACCGTCAGAGGGAATGTCGGTGGGAAAATGATAACCGTGGGGGGATTCGCGAAGGGATCCGGAATGATTCACCCGAATATGGCGACGATGCTTGCTTTTCTGGGAACCGACGCCAGGGCCTCCTCTTCGCTTCTCAAGAAAGCTTTGAAAAAGAGCGCCGCCCTCTCTTTTAACTCCATTACCGTCGATACAACGAGCACCAATGACATGGTTTTAATTTTGGCCAATGGTCATGCTCAAAACCGGTCTTTCTCTGCAGAATCAAAAGAGTTTAAACAGTTCTCAGAACTTGTTCTAACCGCGTGCCGGGAACTGGCAAAGATGATTGTCAAAGATGGAGAAGGGGCCACAAAATTTATTACAATTGACGTCAAAGGAGCCAAAAGCGGGTCAGAGGCAAAAAAAGTCGCTTATTCGATTGCCCGATCCCCTCTCGTAAAAACCGCCTTTTTTGGCGAGGATGCCAACTGGGGACGAATCATGGCTGCCATCGGATGTTCAGGGGTGCCGATCGTTGAAAATAAAATATCCCTGTCGATGAATGGATTCCCCTTTGTTAAAAACGGGATTGGACTGGGAAATGCCACAGAAAAGAAAGTGGTTAAAACCTTAAAACAAAAAGAACTTTTTCTGACGGTGGATCTCCATCAGGGATCAGAAGAGGCGCGCGTCTGGACGACCGATTTATCTTACGATTACATTAAAATTAATGCTTCTTACCGGACATAAATTTCTGACTCCCTTCTTAACAGCAGGCGATCTCTATCACGATACTTCGAGTATGATAACCCCTCAACTCCTCGAAACAGCTTATCGCCAGGGAATTTTCCCGATGGGCGGCAAAGATGGAGCCATCGACTGGTATTCACCAGACCCCCGGGGGATCATCGATCTTGACCAATTTCATCTCCCCTCGCGGCTGGCGCGGACGCTCCGGCAGCAAAAATTTAAAATTGAGGTCAATCGTCAATTTAAAAAGGTCCTCCTGGCCTGTGCCAACCGGGAGGAAACCTGGATCAACGACGAAATTGTTTCGGCGTATACAGCGCTTCACAAAATCGGGAAAGCCCATTCGGTTGAGGCCTACGTCGATGAGCGTCTGGCCGGAGGGCTCTACGGGGTAAGCCTCGGGGGAGCGTTCATGGGGGAATCGATGTTTACCCTGGAGCGGGATGCCTCAAAAGCCTGCCTCGCTTTCCTGGTCAACCGGTTGAAAGAACGGGGGTTCATCCTCCTGGACACCCAATTCATCACCCCCCACCTTAAAACATTCGGAGCGATTGAAATCCCGCGGGGCGAATACCTGAAACGGCTTTCGTCATTCCCGAATGTCTCTATCGGGAATCCAGGTGTTTTCAAGAAAATACGGCGGCAAAGTCACTGGATTCCGGCTTAAAGCATACCGGAATGACGGATAAATGGGCATATTTGTAAAAAATCCGCTGTAGTACTAAATGGATTTCCGACAGCCTGAAGGATTTGACAGGTTTGGTCCTTTTTTGTTAAAATTAGCACTCTTTATCTTAGAGTGCCAAGCCTCTGTGAATTTTAATAAACCTCCTTTTAAACAGGACAAATGGAAGTTGAGTTAAGCCACCGCGATCAGGATATTTTAAAAGCAACAGTCATCTCTTACATCAAAACCGCCGCGCCTATCGGGTCGAGGTCCATTACCAAACAATTTGATTTCGGGTTAAGCGCCGCCACCATCCGAAATATCATGGCCGATCTGAAAGACCTGGGGTTTCTGTTGCAGCCCCATACCTCTGCGGGGAGAGTTCCGACCGAAAAGGCCTACCGTTTTTATGTCGACCTTCTCCTTGAAGAAAATAGAGACCTTTCTGAAATTGAACATTATCAGCTGGCAAAAACCGAAGACCTGAACACACTCCTCCATGATGCCTCAAAAACATTGTCGATCCTGTCGGGGTACGCCAGTATTGTGATGGCCCCCAGAATCGAGACGATTATTTTTAAACATATCAAATTCATCTCTTTGAAAAAAAATCTGATCCTCGCTATTTTCGTGACAGGTGACGGGCACCCCTATAATATTACGGTTGAAATGGATGAACCTCTCTCTCAAAAGGAGCTCGACCGTTTATCGGCAATCATTAATGACCGATATTCGGATAGAAGCCTCGATGAGATCAGGAAGTCTCTGCTGACTGAAATGCATGAAGAAAAGAAACGGTATGAACAGCTTCTGATCAAAGTGTTCGATCTTAACAAAAAGAACTTAAATGAGTTCCAGGAAAATCAGCTCTTTTTGGAAGGAACAACCAATATCATGGACCTTCCTGAATTTACCGAAACGGAAAAAATTAAATCTTTATTTAAAGCATTTGAAGAAAAGGTTGCGCTGGTGAAACTACTCGACCGGTGCCTCTCTTCGGAAGGCCCGCAGGTCCTGATCGGATCTGAAAACGCTTTTCTCGAAGCCAACGAATGCAGTCTGGTGATTTCAAGCTACCGGCTCGGAGAAAAAGATGTCGGCGCCGTGGGGGTCATCGGACCGATCCGGATGGAATATCACCGGGTCATTTCGCTGGTTGACTATACGGCCAAATTAATCACGAAAGCCCATTTATGCTAAAAGAAAAGGACGACATGGAAGGAGAAAAGCCCGCACAGGAAGCCGCTCAAACGCCTCCGGTCTTTGGGTCAAGCGATCCACAGGTCGGACAGGCTGATTTGCTCGAAAAAAAGGAGAAGGAGTTAAAAGAATTAAACGATAAATATCTCCGCCTCTCTGCCGAGTTTGAAAACTACAAAAAGAGAACCTCCCGGGAACAGCTCGATTTTATGAAATATGCCTTTGAACCGGTATTAAGGGAATACCTCCCTCTTCTCGATAATTTGGAAAGAGCCCTTTTCCATTCTAAAGAGTCCAAAGACCTCAATAAACTCAATGAGGGACTCCAGCTGATGATCAAGCAATGCCAGGAGGTTTTATCCAGGTTTGAGGTCTCCCCGATTCCCGCAAAGGGAGAGCCTTTTGATCCCGCCAAACACCAGGCGATCTCTCAGGTAGAGACCGACGAATTCCCGGATAATCATGTCGCGGAAGAAGTTTCAAAAGGATATTACTTTAAAGATCGGGTTTTGAGGCCTGCCATGGTCTCGGTTTCAAGGAAAAAACAGGAATAATTCCCGCCGATACCTGCCGGTTCTTAAAAAATCAGGCAATATTAGCAAAATATTCATAAAAAACCATCATTTATGATAATATCCCGACTTTATTTTTAATCACCCTTGATTTATCGTTTCGGAGTGATTAAATTTCTTTTTACAGGCTTTATTTACACCATCATTGAAATGACAGGAGGTTTTAAATGTCAAAAGTAATAGGTATCGATCTGGGGACTACCAATTCGTGCGTATCGATTGTTTCGGGGGGGGATCCGGTTGTGATCGCCAACTCCGAAGGGGGGAGAACTACCCCGTCTGTCGTTGCTTTTACCGATAAAGGAGACCGGCTCGTCGGTCAAATCGCAAAACGTCAGGCCGTCACCAATCCGGAAAACACTATTTTCTCTATTAAAAGGCTGATGGGAAGGAAAGCTTCTGCAAAAGAAGCCGCTGAAGCCAAAAAACGGCTCCCTTACAAGGTTGTCGAGGGGAGTAATGGAGATGCCAGCGTAGAAATCCGCGGAAGGATTTACAGTCCGCCTGAAATTTCAGCGATTATTTTACAGAAAATGAAACAAACCGCGGAAGATTACCTGGGCGAACCGGTGAAAGAAGCCATTGTCACCGTTCCTGCCTATTTTGATGACAGCCAGAGACAGGCGACGAAAGATGCCGGAACCATTGCAGGACTTAATATTTTGAGAATCCTCAATGAGCCGACCGCCGCCGCCCTCGCCTATGGACTGGATAAGAAAAAAGATGAAAAAATAGCCGTTTATGACCTGGGTGGAGGAACCTTTGACGTTTCTATCCTCGAAATCGGAGAAGGGGTATTCGAGGTCAAGTCGACCAATGGCGACACCTACCTCGGAGGAGACGATTTTGATTTAAAAGTCATGGACTGGTTGATTGACGAATTTAAAAAAGATCAGGGAATCGACCTGAAAAAAGACAAGATGGCGCTCCAGCGCTTAAAAGAAGAAGCCGAAAAAGCCAAAATCGCCCTTTCGTCTTCCATGGAAACCGAGATTAACCTCCCCTTTATCACGGCGGATGCCGGCGGCCCAAAACATCTGGTGACCAAACTTACCCGGGCAAAACTCGAGCAGTTGGTGGACGACCTGATTCAGAGAACCATCGAACCTTGCCGGAAGGCTTTAAAAGATGCCGGGCTGACCGCGAAAGAAATCAATGAAGTCGTCCTCGTCGGCGGAATGACCCGCATGCCGAAGGTTCAGCAGATCGTTAAGGATTTTTTCGGAAAGGAGCCTCATAAAGGGGTTAACCCTGATGAAGTGGTCGCCGTGGGCGCCGCCATCCAGGGAGCCGTTTTAAAGGGCGAAGTAAAAGATGTGCTCCTCCTTGACGTGACTCCTCTCTCTCTTGGAATTGAAACCCTGGGAGGCGTTTTCACCAAACTCATCGAGCGGAACACAACCATTCCGACCAAAAAAAGCCAGGTTTTTTCAACCGCGGCCGATAACCAGACCGCCGTAACGATCCGTGTCTTTCAGGGAGAAAGAGAGATGGCGGGAGACAACAAACTCCTCGGCCAGTTTGATCTGGTCGGAATACCCCCGGCTCCGAGAGGGGTCCCGCAGGTCGAAGTGTCGTTTGATATCGACGCCAACGGCATTGTCCACGTTTCAGCCAAAGATACGGCGACCCAGAAAGAACAATCGATTAAAATTACCGCTTCAAGCGGACTGAGCAAAGAAGAGATCGACCAGATGCTGAAAGAATCTCAGGCTCACGCCGAAGAAGATAAAAAGAAAAAGGCGCTTGCCGAGATCCGGAATGAAGCCGATACCCTGATTTACAGTGTTGAAAAGTCCCTTGCCGACCTGGGAGACAAAATATCCGCCGCCGAAAAAGACCAGGTTCAGGAAAAGATCAACGCCGCCCGGAAGGCCGTCGAGTCCAATGAGGTGGAGGCCATCCGCTCCGCCGTCGAAGAGCTGACCAAGTCGTCTCATAAACTGGCCGAAGAAATGTATAAAAAGACAGCTTCCGCGGCAGAAGGAGCCGCCGCTTCTGGCGACGGGCATCCCCATGCTCATGAGAAGAAAGAGGATGTCGTCGATGCCACTTTTGAAGAAGTTGATAAAGAAAAAAAATAACGGAGAATTTTTGTGGCTAAACGGGATTATTACGATGTCCTCGGGGTAACCAAAAGCGTTTCAGATGAAGAATTAAAAAAAGCCTTCCGGAAGATGGCGATGAAGCATCATCCCGACCGCCACGCCGGCGATAAAAAAGAAGAAGAGCTCTTTAAAGAGGTGAACGAAGCCTATTCTGTGCTGAGCGACCCCCGCAAAAGAGAGCTGTATAACCAGTACGGGCATGAAGGGGTCGCATCCGGCGCAGGCACTGGAGGGTTCGGCGGATTCAGCGATATCTTCGGCGATATCTTCGAGGATTTTTTCGGGGCGGGAGGGCGAAGCGGCCAGCGCGCCAGGCAGGGGGATGATCTCCGCTACAACCTGACCATCTCCTTTGAAGACGCGGTTTTCGGCGTTGAGATGAAAATCAAGGTCCCCCACTGGGAGGTCTGCGAAAAATGCGCCGGGACCGGCGCCCGTTCCTCCGCCGACATCAAACCGTGCGAAACCTGCCACGGAGCGGGCCAGATCAGGACCCAGCAGGGGTTCTTTACCGTCAGCCGGACCTGTCCCAGATGCCAGGGTGCGGGGAAAAAGATTACAGCCCATTGCACGGCCTGCCAAGGAGAAACAAAGAAAGAGCGTGAAAAAACCCTTTCGATTAAAATTCCCGCCGGGGTGGAAAACGGCTCCCGTTTAAGGTTAAACAGCGAAGGGGGGCTGGGTGAATTCGGCGGCCCTCCGGGCGATCTCTACGTTTTTCTCACTGTTAAAGAACATGAGTTCTTCCAGCGGATCGATAATCATATCCTCTGCGATACGTTTATTACTTTCCCCCAGGCCGCGCTGGGAGCCAAACTCGACGTCCCGACCCTGAAGGGGACTCACAGCCTCAAAATCCCGGCCGGCACCCCTCATGGGAAAATATTCGAGCTCAAAGGGCTCGGCGTTCCCCATCTGAATGCTCACGGCGCCGGGAACCAGCTGGTCCGGATCAATATCCATGTCCCTCATAAACTAACCGCCCGGCAGAAAGAACTCCTGGAAGAGTATGCCAAAGTCAGCGACGAAAAGAGCGAGATGGAAAAAGAGGGCCTGTTGAATAAAGTCAAAAACCTTTTCTAAATTCAACCTCTCGCGGAATCGATGCCGATCTTTTTTATCAGGAAAGCCGATCTCAAAGATGACCGCCTGGTCATTTCAGGAAAGCTGTGCCACCATTTAAAAAATTCCCTCCGGCATCAAGTCGATGATGTTATCCAGCTTGTGGATGAAGAGAAGACCTCTTATCAGGTTTCCATTACCGGCATGACCGATCAATCGCTTGAAGGAAAGGTTCTCCGGAGAGAAGATCATCCCCCATCAGACACATTGCCGCTCATTTTAGCCCAGGCTTTAATCAAACGGAAAAATATGGAGGTCATTCTCCAAAAAGCCGCTGAACTGGGAGTCTCCGAAGTGGTCCCCCTGATCACGGAACGGACGATTATCCACCCGCAGGAAGGGCGCTGGGACCACCAGCGGAAACGATGGGAAGAGATTCTTCTGGAAGCCGCCCAGCAGTCCGAACATCTTTCTCCTCCCCGCCTGCACGCCCCGGTCGATTTTAAATCCTGGATCCGGCATCATGAAACCGGGATAGGGTTTATCTTCTGGGAAAAGGAAACCCGGCCGCTGAAACAGGCTCTTGCGACCCTCCCGCCGCTTCAATCGGTTTCGCCCGTCACCCTGATCATCGGACCTGAAGGGGGGCTCCTTCAAAATGAAATTGATATGGCCCGTGAAAAGGGATATAGTTCTGTCTCTCTGGGAAGGCATAAACTGAGAAGTGAAACTGCCGTCCTGGCGGCCATCACACTCCTTCAGGATGAGCTTGAATACTTTGGATCAGCCACAAACCCCACAATATAGCGGATTCTGGAGACGGGTCATTGCCTTGATGATCGACCTTTTCATCATTAAGATGCTCGACCTGGCCATGATCGGCCTGGGAGTTCTGGCCGCCGGTCAGGCGCTTGAAGATTTAAAGCTCCCTCTCCCTTCCGGGGATCTGGTTTACCTTCTGACCAACCTCTTTATTTTAACGGGATTGCTGATCTTTTTGATCTATTTTTTTTACTTTAACCTGATGGGGCAGACTCCGGGGAAAAAGCTTCTGGGTCTGAAAGTGGTCTCCGGTTCGCCGGGGAGCCTCTCTTGGGCGGAGGCAATGACCCGCACTTTTGGCTTTTTGATCTCCCTTTTAACCCTGGGACTGGGCTTCTTCTTTATCCTTCTTAC
This sequence comes from Nitrospirota bacterium, assembly GCA_016201875.1. Lineage (GTDB taxonomy): Bacteria > Nitrospirota > Nitrospiria > JACQBW01 > JACQBW01 > JACQBY01. Next base: position 15,433 of record JACQBY010000146.1, on the reverse strand, counting down.
ACGAAAGAAACAAGCCTTTCACGATCTTCTGGCGGGAACCTGCGTGGTCAGAACCGATCTGCCGAAATGGCCGGTCTATGGGGAGGCCGCGGCCATTCTGTTGATCCTCCTGGCCGGAAACCCCATGCAGGCCTCAGGAACGATGATCGATAAAATTCTCGCGGTCGTCGATCATAAAATCATCACTCAAAGCGATCTTAGGTTTCAGACCCTGTTCGCTCTCGAATTCCCTCTCCTGGAAGAACGGAACCAGGACTCGCCTCTTCAATTTGCCATTGACCAGGTCCTGTTTCTTGAAGATGCCGAAAAATTCGGCACAGACCAGCCGACCGGCCAGGAGATCGCCGACAAACTCGATGAAGTTCAAGCCCGGGCAGGATCCGAAGAAAAACTCAACCGTTTAATCGATCAGGAAGGTCTGACCCGGGATGACTTGAAGAGGATGATCGGCCGGCTCCTTTTAAGCAAAAAATTCATCGACCAGAGGATTACCTTCTTTATCTTCGTCCGGGACAATGAAATCGAATCTTATTATGATGAGCATCCTTCGGAGTTTGGGGGGGCTTCGATCGAGATCGTCAAGACCCAGATTTACACCCATTTGTTTGAGCAAAAAAGAAAGGACAAACTGAGAGATTATCTCATCAAACGGCGGAGCAGGGCTTCTATCCTGATCAATCCCCCTGTCCCCTCCGAGACCAGATAATAAGTCCTTCTCCGGCCTCTTTAGCTGATCTGGACAATCATTTCAATTTCGACAGGAGCGTTTAACGGGAGTTCTGCGGCCCCCACGGCGGCCCGGGCATGTTTCCCCTTTTCTTCGAAAATTTCAACCATGAGTAGCGAAGCGCCGTTTAAAACCTGGGGCTGCCCGTTAAACCCTTCGTCCGAGGCAATAAACCCCCCGAGCCGGACAACCTGTTTGATCCTGTCAAGATTCCCGATCTGTTGCTGGAGAACGGCCAGGGCATTTAAAACCGCAACCCGTGCGCATTCGACTCCCTGTTCGATCGTCACCTCCCTCCCCAATTTTCCCTGATAGATTAATTTTCCGTCTCTTAACGGAAGCATCCCGCTGACAAAAACGAGATCTCCTGCTGTTACGGCAGGAACATAGGCCGCCACAGGGGCCGGAGGGGGGGGGAGAACAATATTCATTTTTTTTAATTTTTCACTGATCGACATCACAGCTCTTCTCTCCATTTGAGGGTTATTTGAAATCGGCCAGAAGCTCGTTCAGCGAATCGATCAACCGGTCAGGCCCGTATTTTGCCAGTTCGGAGCGGGAATAATTCCCTGTCGCCACCCCGCAAACGGGAACGCCGCTGGCCCTGCAGAATTCAATATCGACAGGTCCGTCTCCCACATAAAGCATTTCTTCCGGGAGGAGGTTGAATTTAGAGATCAAGTCCTTCATCACCGCCGGTTCCGGTTTTAAAGGGAAGCCGTCGCCGTCGCCGATCACCGTTGAAAGATAGGGCGTCAGCTTGAATTCGGTTAAAATCGCCCTTGCAAAATCTCCATATTTATTTGAAATAACCCCCAGAGTCATTTTCTTCTGCGCAAGGGTGGTAATGGCATGAAAAGCAAAAGGGAGGAGAAAGGTCTCTTTCAGAAAAACTTCCTGATATTTTGTCCGGAACAGCGTCACCGCCCTGTCGGCCTGAGGTTCTCCCACCAGATCGAAAAAGGATTCTCTTAATCCCCCCCCGACAATCCGTTTCACCTCTTCAAGGCTGAGTTTCTGTTCTCTCTCCATTCGGGTTAAGGCAAAATTATAGCTGGTCTGAATCGCCTTAAAAGAGTCGACCAGGGTTCCGTCGAGATCAAAAAAAACAGCTTTAAAATTTTTCATAGCCGGCTTTGTATCCGGGAGATCAATTCCCCCGCCTCTTTGCCTGAAATCTTTTTGGGTTCATGCAAAAGCCGCCAGATCGCCTCCGGCCATGCAGGGTCTGATTTAAACCGGGGGACGATATGCCAGTGGAGATGGGGGACTTTGTTTCCCAGCAATTCATAATTCATCTTGTCGGGAGAAAAGACTTTTTGAAGGGCCTTTGCCGCCTGGCAAAGATGGCCCATTAAAATGCCTCTCGCTTCGCCGGACAGATCAAAAAGCTCTTTCACATGCTCCCTGTATTCCAGAATGGCGTATCCTCTGAAAAGCTGATCTTCATTCAGGTAAAGGATCGAATCAGAAAACTCGAAGATTTTAAAAGAAGAGGGGGCGTTGAGATGAAGACAGATCGAACAGTTATTTTCCAATTTTTATCCGGACCCACAGAGTGAATTTTTTATGTAAGAATAAGGAAAAAATCGACTTCGATCAAGCTAAAATTACAACGCTTGCATCGCCAATAAAATTTGGATATTTTACTTTAAGTATGTTATTATCCCCAAAAATCTCCTGTTTTTGCCCGATGGACACGCTTAAGAGAAATGAAGATGAAAAGGCTCAGGGAAACGCTTCAGAGTAAAAAGTTTGTGGTCACCGCTGAATTTGGCCCCCCTAAAGGGACTGACATTGAAACCCTGGCCAAAAATGCGCGAGGGGTGGCCGGGCTGGTTGACGGGGTCAATGTGACCGATAATCAGAGCGGGGTGATGAGAGCCTGCCCTCTGGCCATTTCAAAGGTATTGATTGACGCCGGAATAGACCCGATCATGCAGATCACCTGCCGCGACAGAAACCGGCTGGCGATTCAATCCGATCTGCTGGGCGCCCATATTCTTGGAATCCGGAACCTCCTGGCTTTAACCGGCGACCCGCCCCATATCGGCGACCATAAAGACTCCAGACCGGTCTTTGACCTTCAACTCGATCAGCTTCTTGAAACCGTCAAAGCCTTGAATTCGGGAAAGGACATGGCCGGGAACCCCCTGACCGGCGCCACCGATTTATTCGCGGGGGCCGCGGCCACTCCCGAAGCCGATAATTTTGACCTGGAATGCGCTAAATTTGAAAAAAAAGTCCTGTCTGGAGCTCAGTTTTTCCAGACGCAGGCCATCTACAATGTCGCTCAATTTGAAAAATTTATGGGACATGCCCGGAAGTTCCCGGTTAAAGTCATTGCCGGAATCATTCTCCTTAAATCGGCCGGCATGGCCTCTTACATGAACAAAAATATTCCCGGTATTAAAGTTCCGGCGGCCCTTATTCAATCCCTTGAAACCGCAGGCAAGGAGAAGGCTTTAAACCTCGGGATCGATATCGCGGTCGATACCATCAAAGAATTAAAAGGCCTGTGCGATGGGGTTCATCTCATGGCGATCAATGCGGAACATTTGCTGCCTCAAATCATTCAAAAAGCCGGCCTCTCTTAAAGGAGACTTCCCCTCTTCTTGACCCTCATGGGGCTTCATGGATCTTTTTTCACAAAATAAAACAGTACCTTCAAGCAAGCCTCTGGCCGAGCGGATGCGCCCAAAAACGTTTCACGATTTTTTTGGTCAGGAGCATCTGATCGGCCCGGAAAAGATCCTCTCTCCCGAAATGTTAAAGGACCATCCCCCGTCACTTATTCTCTGGGGCCCTCCGGGATCGGGAAAAACCACCCTGGCCCATTTAATTGCCGGAATGACCGGCTGGTCTTTCGTCTTTTTTTCCGCGGTCCTTTCAGGCGTTAAAGAGATCCGCGACATGGTGGCAGAAGCCAGATCGAGGCTCCAGGCCACCGGACAAAAAACTCTCCTCTTTGTCGATGAAATCCACCGGTTCAACCGGAGCCAGCAGGACGCTTTTCTCCCTCACGTCGAGGATGGGACGATCGCTTTATTGGGGGCCACGACCGAAAATCCGAGTTTTTCAGTAAACGCCCCTCTTCTTTCAAGATGTCAAGTGGTTGTTTTAAAACCACTTGATACGGATGACATCGAGGCGATCCTTAAAAGAACCCTCAAAGACGCTGAGCGGGGCCTGGGGAAAATAAACATCCGGATCGAAGATGCCGTGCTTGGAGAGATCGCCGGAATGGCTGAAGGAGATGCCCGAAGGGGATTAAACCTCCTTGAAGCCTCCGTGAAACTGGCCCCGGAGGTTCATCGGCAGAAAATGGTCACTGAAAAAGAGGTCCTGGAAGCGGCGCAAACCCGGGTTCTCTTTTACGATAAAGAGGGGGAAGAACATTACAATACGGTTTCTGCCTTTATTAAGAGCATGCGGGGGAGCGATCCCGACGCCGCGGTCTACTGGCTGGCCCGGATGCTGGAAGCGGGAGAAGACCCCCTCTTTATTGCAAGGCGGATGATCATCTTCGCCTCCGAAGATGTCGGCAATGCCGACCCTCAGGCCCTGGCTGTCGCCGTCGCCGCGCATGACGCCTTTCAGACCGTCGGATTCCCGGAAGGGTGGATCCCGTTGAGTCATGCGGTCATTTATCTGGCCGTCGCGCCGAAAAGCAATGCGACTTATATGGCTTACAAAAATGCGCTCGAAGCCGTTAAAAAAAAGGGGAGCCTCCCTGTTCCGCTCCACCTTCGAAATGCCCCCACCCGCCTGATGAAAGAGCTGGGATACGGGAAAGAGTATCTCTACCCTCACTCCAGTCCCGGTAAAGCCGGGGGGCAAACCTACCTTCCCGGAGAACTCCTCCAGAACCGCTATTATTTTCCGACCGAATCGGGATTTGAAAAAACAATCAAAGAACGGATAGAAAAGAGGAAAAAAGTCCCTCCCGAAAAAGGATAGTCAAAAACTTTATTGGGATTTCTATTTGGGAGAAGCCATGCTCCAGAGGTTTTTGTAAAACGCCCGCCGGAAGGAAAAGGCCTCCACCTCGCGGACTTCCTGAATTCCGGGGAGGAATGTCAGATACACCAGGAGCCTTAAGGTCCCCGATATTAAAAAGAGAAACATGAGATTCGATGTTAAGTGGTAGGTCGTGTGAAACAGCATAATGGATGAGGGAAACAGGCTCGCAAAAAGCCCCCCCGTCAGCGCCCCGAAAAAGATCCCCAATCCGTTGAGCGTGCTGTAAACCGCAATACAGGGAGCCCTTTTCTCCGGCGAAACCGCGTCAAAGATAAAAATGGCCACGCTCAGGCTGAACCCCGCCCAAACAAATCCCGAAAAGACCTGTATCATGAGAATGAAATAAAAATTGGTGGTAAAAAGCCATAAGATCGGAAGGGCAGGGAGCAATAAGCCGGTGATCTTTAACACCATCCGGTTCCCAAAACGGTCGGAAAAATTTCCCCAGTATAAATAGGTCAGGTATTGGCTCAGCACCGCCGTTCCCGATACGGACATATATTGCAGATACGAAAAATGAAGGTCGTGGAGCATATAGACGGCAAAAAACGGAGCCGACACCTGCACCGAGAATGAAATCAACGAGGAATAAATCACAAAACGAAAAAAATTGGACTTTTTAAATTGCCGGTAAAATTCGGTCAGATAGAACTTTTCCCTGAAGGAGTCGAGGGGAGGTTCATCCATTTTCTTTAAAAATAAAAAAGAGACCCCTCTGAATAACGCGGCCAGGATAAAGATCAAAACAAATCCGGCGGCCGGATTGGAGGTCTGCTGGTAATAGTTCAGGATAAACCCCGCGAGGCACAGACCGGTAAATGCGCTCAAACTCATCACCCGGGTCCTCCGCCCGAAATAATTTCCACGCTGGCCATAAGGGACAAGGTCTCCCATCATGCTGTTCCAGGGAGGGCTGGCCAGATTTCCGAAAATAAAATAAAGCGACGCCCCCAGGATCAGAAAAAGGACCGCCTCTCCCGGGATCAGGAGGGGAAGGCATAACAGGGGGATCCAGGCGACGGCCTGCAGGCCGACACCGGTTAAAATCAGCTGTTTCCGGGTATGGAGACTGGAGAGGAGATAAACTGACAAGATCTGGAAAAAAGCGCCGGCAAGCTGCGGGACCGATACGATATACCCGACCTGGGCGCTTGAGGCTTTTAAAAATAAGGCAAAAGGGATGAGGTAACTTTCTCCCGCTCCCACCATCATGGAATAAAACGCCCCGTCTTTTATTCCATAAGTGAGGTTGGTTTCGAGGCTTGAATCTTTTTCACGCAAAATAACTTCCAATCAATATAAAAATCCCCTTTCTTCTCAATACATACCAAATTGGCCTCTTGATAAAAGGGAATAAAAGGGGTCGAAAGAACGAGAAGGTTTCTTAATTTAAATATAGCCGATGGAAGGGTTTCCGTAAAGCCGGTTTACCCCGGAGAGAGGTGAACCCTTAAGTCCATTTTTTACGTTCGAGCAATATCTCCTGGCATCCCCTGCAGAGCTTCTTCCCCTCGACCTCTTTGAGACGGCCCTCATGGGTAAACTCTCCGCATTGGCCGCAAGGTTTTGCTTTATATTTTCCCACCTTCGGCGGGGGGGGGAGTTTTATTTTTTTAATTCTAAACAGTTTTTCTTCAGGAAGCGTTAAGATATCCTGAATTTTTTGCTCCAGTTCCTTTTGAAACGTCTCTCTCTGCTCCGGAGTGGAATCGGACCCTGTCATCGTTTTTCTTCTGGCGCTGTGGGAACCATCCGGGTCAAAGGTCTCCCAGTAGTGGCAGTAAATCCTGACGGCGTTCTGGCTTTTCGTGTTTTGAAGGATATAGACCGGCTTGCCGGCGGCGGTCATAATCAGGTTTCGTTTGCCGAGCGTACAGCCTGTAAACTCCTGAATGGCGTCCGAGGCGCAGGTTTCATTTTCTACCATCGCCACGACCTCTTTCATGTTTTTAAGTTCCGGCCCCATTTCCCGGACCGCCGCTTTGGAAATACGGTACCCCATTGCAATATCCAGGCAGAGATGCCCGTGAAACGCCACAACATCATCAAACGTTTTTTCCATATCTTCTCCGGATCCTTTTCTAATTAAGTTCAGTCTTTAATTGACTCCAGGGTTTCTTTGATCTGCTCTTCAATTTCGTTTTGAATCGTGTGATCGGCCGGGAGGTCAAGGATGTCATCTTCCGAGACCATGAGAAATTTCCTTGCTTTTTTCCTTGTCAGGGAAATCAGAAAATGGCCGTTAGAAGGCGCAACGGGAATCACCGCCTGCGCCCCGGGATCAATCTTTTTGAGTATCTGTAAAAACTGAGTTCGCCCTTCTTCAAAATCATCCATCGATCATACCCCTTCCCCCGCTTCTATCTCTTTTTTTCCAGATTAACCGCCGGTTGGCGCAGGCCTTCCGATGGTTGTCACATAAACAATCGCTTCTTCTAAAGGAAGCTGAAGGAGTCCATTCACCTCATCGTCAAAAAATCCGCCGATCCCGCTGGCGCCAAGGCCCATTTGAACCGCCGCCAGGTTAAGCCTCTGCCCCAGATGCCCCGCATCGAGGTGAAGATACCGGTAAGCCCTGTTTCCATACCTGGCGACCGCATGGGGCAAATGAGACGCATGGACCACGACAATGGCGGCGTCTCTCCCCAGCTCCTGGCCGAGACAGAACTCCCAGGCGGTTTGTTTGAACAGGCCGGCCCGGACCAGGCGGAGTTCCTGTTCACCAGGAGCATAATAATAAACTCCGGGATCAATTTCAATCACGCCATGAACAATCACAAACGTCTCAAGTAAAGAGGGGTCAAATACCCGGGGGCTTCCCCGGTTTTCCGACTCGCGCTCATCCCTTAAAATGGCCGGCTCATAGGCAAACGCCAGCAGATCGGCCAGTTCATCTTTAAATAACGGCTGACCGGAATAAGCCCGGGTCGACCTTCTCTCCAGAATCGTCTGTTCCATCTCTTTTTCTGAAAAATCAAGCGGTTTTCCCGGCAGGGAAATGGAGAGGCACGAAATCCATTTGTCTCCGGGCGAATAAGAGTCGGCGGCGGCTTCTTCCTCCGGAAGGGAGTTCCCCTGCCAGAGATAGGAAGCCTGATGAAGCCCGAGCAAAAGACCTTTTTTTAAATCGGGCTCCTCCATGCCGGCAGGCGAGGGGTAGACCGAACTCCTCCGGATATCTTGAGCTCTCAGGGTCTTTAACTGAGGGAGGGCCGCCATCATCAGCACCCCCTCTTTATCCTCCTCGAGGAAAAGAAGCCGGTTGAGCGCCTGATCAAAAAATCCGCTGATGGGATAAACCCCCAGACCTTCTTTTCTGGCGCAACAGTTGAGATTCCCCAGAATATGGCCGGTATCAAGGAGTATCCTCCGGTAAGCCCGGTCTTCGTAACGCCAGGAGCTTCGCAAGAAAACGGCGGTCATAATGATCAGCAGGTCCGACTGTTCTATCGCCTCATGGCCAAAACAAAACCGGCTGAACTCATTCCAGAAATTTCCCTCCCAGAGGGGTACCAGCGAGTGGTCCTTCACCTGAAAATTATAGATCCCATTCTCCAGATGCGGTACATTTCTGACCGCGACATAAAGTTCGGTCGGATATAACCCCCCTGCAGTCGGAGCGGCTCTCAGGTAAAGCTTTGATCCATTGGGATACTCCAGTATTCCGGTCACCCCGTTGCTGAAATATAAAAGCCGGGAGATATTCCCCAGACTTAACCCCTCTTCTTGCTCAAGAGGGGGATAACCGAGCGGTTTTCCGGTAAACGGATTTTTTTGAAAAGGGAGATATGGGGTCAGATCGACCTTATGCTCCGAGTGATACTCCTTAAAGGGAGAAGGCTGAGCGCTCCAATCGAGCTGTCTCGGATGGCTGGCAATCTCTTCCCTGAAATACTTGGTTTTCTGATGGTAAATTTCGGCAAATGAATTTACCTCTTTCGGGATCATCTCTTTTTTGCACCCTTTCTCATCAGATAATTTTTTTTCAATTTCATCGCAGCCAAATCTAAATAAAGATCTTTGAGGAAAAAACGCCAGAGCTTGTCTTTCCCCTCGGAGATCCCGATTCGGGGAGAACATTCCATCGAGCGTTCCACTCCTTCGGCGTCCCCTTCATAAAAATAAAAATCGGAGGATTTGCAGAGGTCCAGATCATTCTGTTCGCGGGAAATGCCAAGGCCTTTGCAGAAATTCCCGGGTCCGACAAGAATTTTTTCCGCTTTTTCCTTTTTTCCCCGCCGCCTCTGGATTTCTTCTAATCCGGCCACCGGAATACCCCCCCTGATCAATACGGCGGAAGGGGTCCCCTCTTTTCCGGTGACCACGTTAAAGCAGTAATGCATCCCGTAAATAAAATAGACGTAGCTCCTGCCCCCTTCTTTAAACATCGGTTCGTTCCGCCGGGTTTTCCCTCTGAATGCATGGCAGGCAGGGTCATCGACGCCATAAGATTCTGCTTCGATGATAACGACTCGACTCCCCTTAAAATATAATGATTTTCCCAGAAGATCTTTTGCGACAACTTCGGGAGACCTGAGAAAAAAATCTCTCTCTAACCGCACGATTCATCATAGCTTTTTTACATTTAGGCTGTCTAGTGATTTTTGTTTACTCCAATGCCCAACCTTCATAGAATAGACCCATCACCTGTTATCCGGAGAGACCATGTCTGGCCACAAATATACGAACGCCCTGATCCATGAAACAAGCCCCTACCTCCTCCAGCATGCCCATAATCCCGTCGAATGGCAAAGCTGGGGAGACGAAGCCTTATCCCGCGCAAAAAAAGAGGACAAACCGATCCTCCTGAGCATCGGCTATTCGGCCTGCCATTGGTGCCATGTCATGGAAAAAGAGTCTTTTGAAGACGAAGCGATCGCGGCGGTCATGAACCGGCATTTTATCAATATCAAAGTCGACCGGGAAGAACGCCCCGATCTGGACCAGATCTATCAAAATGCCGTCCAGTTTTTTATCAAGAGGGGCGGGGGATGGCCCCTGACCATGTTTTTAACCCCCGAAGGGGTCCCCTTTCATGGAGGGACCTATTTCCCGCCGGAAGACCGCTACAACCTTCCGGGTTTTTCGAGAGTTTTAGGGGCGGTGGCGAAAACCTACGCCGAAAACCGGCATGAAATCCTGACCCAGTCGGCTCAGGTCTTAACCAACCTTTCGCAGGTCGGAAAAGTCCGCCCTAAAAAAGAGGCCCTCCCGGCAGACCTTGTTGAAAAAAGCGTCCGGTCGTTAGACCGGTTTTTCGACCCCTCAAACGGCGGGTTCGGGGGGGCGCCGAAATTTCCCAACACCATGACCCATGAGCTTTATTTACGCCATTACCACCGGAGCGGCGAGGCCTCTTATTTAAACCGGGCGCTTCTGACCCTCTACAAAATGGGGACCGGGGGGATTTACGACCATCTGGGTGGAGGATTCCACCGCTATTCCGTCGATGAGCGGTGGCTGGTGCCCCATTTTGAAAAGATGCTTTATGACAATGCCCAGCTTGTCCCCCTTTATTTGCATGGATATCAATTGTCTCTTAACCCTCGGTTCAGGCAGATCGCCGCCGAAACGCTCGATTATGTCCTCCGCGAAATGACCTCTCCGGAGGGAGGATTTTATTCAACTCAGGACGCCGACAGCGAAGGAGTCGAAGGAATGTTTTTTGTCTGGACGCTCGAAGAGATCGAACAGCTTCTCCCTCCGGCCGAGAGCCAGATCTTTTGCCGTTATTTCGGCGTCACACAGAGGGGAAACTTTGAAGGGAGCAACATTCTCAATATCCCCCATGACGCCGCCGGAATCGGCCGTGAATTCAACCTCTCGCCGGAAGTTCTTGAAGAAAAAATTGCTGCCTGTAAAAAAACACTTTTTGATATCAGAGAGTCCCGGATGAAGCCTTTCCGCGATGAAAAAATCCTCACTGGCTGGAATGGCCTGATGATCTCTGCCTTTATCGAAGGGTTCCGCGTGATCGGAGACAAACGATATCTCTCCGCTGCCGAAAAAGGGATCGAATTTATCTTTAAACACCTTTACCAGAATGATAAACTGTTGGCCGTCTATAAAGATGGAAAGGCGAAACTCAACGGTTATCTCGACGATTATGCCTTTCTGACGGCGGCGCTTCTGGATCTTTATGAAGTCACTTTCCGGAAGGAGTATCTTGAAAAAGCCACTCTCCTTGCCGACCATTTACTGGCCGGTTTCTGGGACAGGGAAGAAGGGGGGTTTTATTTTACCGGCATGGACCATGAATCTCTCATTAACAGGCCCAAAAGCGGGCATGATCATTCGATACCCTCGGGAAATGGCGTTTCGGCTAAAAATTTAGTCCGGCTTCATGCCCATGCCGGCAGACCTGCCTACCGCGATTTTGCCGACGGCTTATTTAAACTCTACGGAAAAGAGATGGAAGAAAATCCTTTTGGCTTTGGGAGCTTCCTCTGCGCCTACGATGATTACCGGCATGCGTCCCAGATAGTCCTCGTCGGCGCCGAAAAAGAAGAACTCGCCCCCTGGCTCGATCAGCTGAACCCCCTCTATCTGGCGGGAACAACCCTCTTCGCGACAACAGAAAAAGAGGCCGAAGCTCATCCTGCATTGAAACACCTCTCCGGGAAAAAGACGATTGGAGGGAAAACCACGGCCTACCTCTGCCAGAATTTTACCTGTCTCCCTCCCGTCACCTCTTTTGACGCGCTAAAAAACCTGATCATGGAAAATAAAGGACTTTCTTGATGAGCGACCGGCCCGGAACCCTTTTAGCCGAAGAGATTGACTCTGAAATTCAGACCGATCTTCCATGGAATGTGATCTTATATAATGATGATTGGCATCCTTTTGACGAGGTCATTCTCCAGGTGCAAAAAGCCACCGGAGTTTCTCTTGAAAAATCGGTGGAGATTGTTCTTGAAGCTCACAATAAGGGGAGGGCGGTCTGTTACTCGGGAAGTCTGGAGGAGTGTTTGAGAGTGGCCAACATCTTAAAAGAAATCAAACTCCATGTCGAGATTGACCAACCAACCGCCTGCTAATTCCATCTTCGTAGCCAAGGGGTCACCTATTAAATCTTTTGTTGATTGTGTTTGATCTCACGCTCAATTCCTTCGACCCGCCTCCGGAATCCCCCGTCCAACTTTAGTTTCTCCCGTACCCCGTGACAGGCCCACCCCACAACACCGTAACTCCCCACGCCAAAACTGTCGGCGGTCTGTTGCAGGGTTATATCACATAGCCGCTTCACGAGATACATTCCCACCTTGCGGGCTTCACTCCTTTTCCCCCGGTGTCCCTGAACGACTTCATCCAATTTCACCTTGTAAGCTCTTGCTACCGCCTCCTGAACCCGCTGAATCGCCGGCCGGAGGGCCGCCCGTTCATACCGGGGATGCTCCCGGTCCATTCCCACAACCCGTTGCTTGATCCTCTCAATGAATCCTGCTTCTCCCAGAACCGGGCGGGTATGTTCCCGGCCATAGAAGTCTTTTATCTTTTCTTCGTTTCCGGCAAAAATAAAACGATGATATTCCTGACCGTTCTTAAAATAACCCAATACTTCTTTAACCGCCAGCCACTTTGGTGCCCGTTTCGCATCCAGGTAGGCCCTATGGCTGCTCCACCTATAATCATCCGGGCTCTGAGTGATTTTTGCCTCTGCGGAATTTAAATGGATATATCGCACCACAGAGGTTAAGTATGTATCCGCATCGACGACGATGGCTTTATACCTCCCCCGGAAGAGCGGTCCGTCCCGTCGATGCGTCCGGTTAAACCGCTGCGTATATAGCCCATCGATATGCCGCATGACCCGTGAGAGATTTCCTTCCGGGGTTCGTAGGCAGAGATGGTAATGGTTTTCCATCAGGCAATAGGCCAATATCTCCACCCCCCAGAGTTCATGGGCCTCTGCCAATGTCTTTAAGAATCCTTCAAAATCATTCTTTTCTAAAAAAACTTTTTGCCGGCTCCTTCCACGATTCATAACGTGGTAGACAGCACCAGGATATTCTATGCGAAGCGGTCGGGACATAATAACCAGCAATAGCAGATTTAAAAGTAATATGCAACAAAAGATTTGACCCCACCAGATAAAACTCCAGGCTCAACGGATCACTCCCTTGCCGATGACGGTTTGAAAATCAGCGCGGCCGAATTGATGCAATAGCGAAGATAGGTCGGCGCGGGACCATCGTTAAAAACGTGCCCCAGGTGGCCGCCGCAACGCGCGCAATGGACCTCGGTCCGGGGATAGAGCATCTTCCAATCGGTCCTCGTACCAATCGCGTCGGAAAACATCGGCTGCCAGAAGCCGGGCCACCCTGTCCCGCTGTCATACTTCTGCCGCCATGAAAAGAGGCCCAGACCGCAACCGGCGCAGTGGTAGGTCCCTTTTTCTTTTTGGTCGTGGTATTTGTTTTGAAACGGGGGTTCGGTCCACTCCTGCCGGAGGACACGATACTGCTCCGGGGTGAGCATCTTCTGCCACTCCTCGTCGGTCTTTGTCACTTCAAACGGACGCTTCGCCTCCGCCGCCCGCGCCGGCATCAGGCCAAAAACCCTGGGAACCAGGCTGGCGCCCAGAATGATCAACCCCTTGAGCAATGTTCGCCGTTTAATCGGCACATCAGCCCCTTCATTTCCATTTGACGACGGGCGGAAGAGACATGAGAATCGCATCAATATTCCCGCCGGTTTTTAGCCCGAAGATCGTTCCGCGGTCATACATTAAATTAAACTCGACATACCGTCCGCGCCGATAGAGTTGATGCTCTTTCTGCTCGTCGGTAAAAGGGATGTTTTTGCGGCGGCTGGCAATCGCGGGATAAATATTGAGAAAAGCCTCTCCCACCTCTTTAACAAAAAGAAAGTCCTTGTTGAGGTCCTCTTTGAGGTAATCGAAGAAAATCCCCCCGATTCCCCTCGGTTCCTTACGATGTTCCAGATAAAAATATTCGTCACACCACTTTTTAAACCTGGGGTGATAGGCGGTGTCATGCTTGTCACAGGCCCCTTTCAGGGCTTGATGAAACTCCCGGGTATCTTCTTCAAACGGGAAATAGGGGGTCATATCGGTTCCTCCCCCGAACCAGGAGTGGTCTGTCTCAATATACCGGAGGTTCATGTGGACCGCAGGGACCAGAGGATTGACCATGTGGGCGACCAGGGAGACTCCGGTCGCAAAGAAATGGTTCTGGTATCCCGGAATCTTTTCTCCAAATTCAGGGTCAAGTTCTCCAAAAACCGTAGAACAATTCACCCCTACTTTCTCAAAGACCTTCCCCTTCATCACCGAAATGACGCCGCCGCCGCCGCCATTGTCTCTCTTCCAGGGGCTCCGCTGGAAAGAAGACCCGCCGTCGATCTCCTCGAATTTTTCGCAAATACGGTCGCGGAGGTCGTTAAAATAAGTCTCAGCCTCTACCCGGAGATCGGTTGTTTTATTCGCCTTTAAATTCACGGTTTACCATCCTGTTGTGGAAGATAATATAATCTAATTGATAAAATATTTCAATCAAGAGCCTGAGTTTTTTCTTGCCGCAAATGGAGGCCTCCGGCCTGGGTTGCCCTTAACCCGGGCCATGTTATAATTTGAACATGAGTCCGGTTTCAAGTAAACTTTAGCTGTTTCTGCTGCCAGAGGGGCAGGTTCAATCAGAATGGCGCTTTTTAAATTCAATTCATCAAATAACCATGAAGGGGGTCAGATATGGAATACTCTCCGGGTCTTTCAGGAGTGCCCGCAGCAAAATCAAAAATCAGCTACCTTGACGGTGAAAAAGGAATCCTGGAATATCGCGGGATATCCATTGAACAGCTTGCCGAACAGAGCACCTTTATCGAAACGGCTTACCTCCTTTTATTCGGCCATCTACCAGGCAAAAAAGAGCTGGAAACTTTTGAAGCCGATGTTCGGGCGCATCGCCGGATAAAATTCAGGATCACCGACCTGATGAAATGCCTCCCCGAAAGCGGGCATCCGATGTATGCGCTTCAGGCGACCGTTGCCGCCCTGGGAATGTTTTACGAAGCCAAAGATGTGACCAATCCCGAAACCCAATATATCTCGGCCGTCCGCCTGATTGCCAAAATGCCCACCATTCTTGCCGCTTATTACCGAATGAGAGGAGGGGACGAACATATTCTTCCCCGCGAAGATTTAGACCATTCCGCAAATTTCTTATATATGCTCCATGGAAAGGTTCCCGACCCCATTGTCGCAAAGGTTCTCGATATCTGTCTGATCCTTCATGCCGAACATACCATGAATGCATCGACCTTTTCCGGCATGGTGACGGCCTCTACCCTCGCAGATCCTTACACGGTGGTTTCCTCCGCCGTCGGCACCCTGAAAGGCCCCCTCCATGGAGGGGCAAATGAAGAAGTCCTGGTGATGTTAAGGGAGATCGGGTCGAAAGAAAACGCGAGCGCTTATATCCAGAAGAAACTGGCGAATAAAGAAAAAATAATGGGATTCGGCCACAGGGAATATAAATTAAAGGACCCGAGAGGAACGATTCTGCAAAAACTGAGCAAACAGCTTTTTCATCAGGCGGGAAAATCCCCTTTTTATGAACTTGCCGAAGAGGTCGAAAAAATCGCTGAAAACCTTCTCTCCCATAAAGGGCTCCATTCAAACGTCGACTTTTATTCGGGGATTCTTTACGACAAAATGAATATTGA
>JACQBY010000145.1 GCA_016201875.1 Nitrospirota bacterium | reverse complement strand
GGACTTGCATAGAACCGTCATACCCGCGAAAGCGGGTATCCAGTCCTTTACCGACCAAACGGGTGAACATCCCACTTTGCTTAAAACCATCAGGGCAGAGAGATTTTAAATCTTTTTCAATTCCTATCTCTGTTTCCGGATATCATAAGAAGATTGACAAAAATGGACAACTATAATACAAATACAGTATGCGTTACCATATCCTCACAGGATAGATAATTTCATTGACACTGAAAGTTTTTGGAGAAAAATCTTGTTAAATCAAAATGTTAAAGGCGCTACGAGCTCCTTTTCTTATCAAACGCCCGAAGGGGTGGTAGAAATGGACGCCACCGGAAAAATCCTTTCCGCCAACCCTTCCGCCGAAGAAATTCTGGGGTATGCCAGCGGAGAGATGGCAGGAAAACCCTGTTATGAGACCTGTCAGGGGCACGACCTCTCCGGGAACCGGTATTGTTTCCCGAACTGCACCGTGATGGAAATGGCTAAACGAAATGAACCTGTCCAGAACTTTGACATTCAGGTCCTCACCCGGGCCGGAAAAAAAATCTGGCTGAATGTCACCACCCTGCTGGAATCGAATGGCTCCTATACGGTTGACTCAAGGATCATCCATATCTTCCGGAAGGTCCCTTCTCCCATGGGAGCCGAATATTTTTTCCGGCAGATTCCTGATTTAAATGAGACTTTAAATAAAAGCCAGGGGTTGCTCCAGTCTTATCAAAAAACAAATCATGTCGGTTCTGTGGCAAAGCAATTCGGTTTAAGCCCCCGTGAAACGGAGGTCTTCAAGCTGTTGACCGAAGGACATGGGACCCATGAAATGGGCGGAATGCTGAAACTGAAAACCACCACGGTCCGGACGCATATCCAGCGGATCTTAAAAAAACTGAATGTCCAC
Organism: Nitrospirota bacterium; assembly: GCA_016201875.1. Classification (GTDB taxonomy): domain Bacteria; phylum Nitrospirota; class Nitrospiria; order JACQBW01; family JACQBW01; genus JACQBY01. The sequence continues at coordinate 11,209 of JACQBY010000145.1, read as the reverse complement.
AGCATGCTCGAAGCCGTTGCGATGGCTCTCGGAAAAAACCCATCTGAATTTTCAAGGGGGGAATAATCGTTCCGGGCATTATTTTTTCTCTATCGCTTCCACCTGAACGTTAATTTCGACCTCATCTCCGACCAGGAGCCCCCCGCTGTCGAGCACTTTATTCCAGACGATTCCATAATCTTTACGGTTGATCCGGGTGATGGCGGAGAACCCCGCCCGGCGGTTTCCCCACGGGTCTGCGTCGGCTCCCAGATACTCGACATCAAATATGGCGGGACGGGTCACCCCATGGATCGTCAGGTCTCCCAAAAGCTGAAACTTTTTATTCCCTGCCGGAGTTACTTTTTTGCTTTCAAAATGGAGCGTCGGGAATTTCGGGACATCAAAAAAATCAGGAGATTTCAAATGGGTGTCCCGTTTCTCATGGTTGGTGTTAATGCTTGCGGCATTGATAGAAAACTTACCGGTTGATGTTTCGACCGCTTTTTCATCAAAGGAAAAGGAGCCTTCAAACTCTTTAAATTCCCCCTGCAGCCTGCTGACCATGTGGCGGACCTGGAATCCCGCATGAGAATGTCCCGGGTCAACGGTGTAAACGGCCGCTGTTCCGGGAGAGGCGAAACATGTTAACATCATCGAGGCAATAAAAGATAAACGGATATTTCTCAAGAGGCGAGCCATAGGGATAAGTTCCTTTCGTTAAAAGAAGGTTTTGTTTTTAATGCTGGAACGCGAATCAAACGGATAGCAGAAAAAAGTTTACCATAAAAGAGGTTTGATTTTTACAACAAAAAAGGTGTTGATGTTCCCCGTTTCGCCCAAAAAAGAAAAAGAGTTATTGGAGAGGATGGAAAAGCTGGGCGTCCGTGAAGCGGATATCGCCGAGTCTTTCGTGCGATCTTCCGGTCCCGGAGGGCAGAATGTCAACAAGACGTCGACCTCCGTTGTCCTGGTTCACCTTCCGAGCGGGATCAAGGTCAAATGCCAGAAAGAACGCTCTCAGGCGCTGAACCGGTTTGTCGCCCGGAAGATTTTGCTCGATAAGATCGAGACGGAAAAAGAAGGAAAATTAAGCGCAGAACAGCAGCGGATTGAAAAGATCCGGAGGCAGAAGAAAAGGCGCACCCGGCGGACAAAAGAGAAACTCCTGGAGGATAAACGTCTTCAGGGAGAAAAAAAAAGAGGCCGTACGGCTGTAAAATCTCATTCCCCGGACGATTAAGGCCTTAGAACAGGCCCTGGCGAATCATCCATTTCAGGGTAAGGATTCCAAGCGCCGTCATGGCCAGTGATCCGGCAACATGCCCGAAAATCAAGACCCCTCCCCAGGTATATTCCTGTTTAGATAAAAGGTTGACCGCTTCGCCGGAAAAGGCGGAAAAAGTGGTCAGTCCTCCCAGAAACCCGGTAATAACAGCCAGGCGGACCTCGGGGGGGAGCATCGGGTTTTTTTCGACAATGACCATCGCGGCCCCCATCAAATATCCCCCGATCAGATTGACCGCGAGGGTGCCCAGAGGAACCGGGGGGAAAACCGGATTTAAAAGGATGCCAAGCCCGCTCCGAAGCCAGGCTCCTGCCACGGCTCCCGCTCCAATTGCCATCCACTGATAAAATGCCATTCCAAAAGACCCTTCATTTAAAAGAAAATCCATCCGGACAGGGCAATATTTAAGCAAACGGGACGGCTCTGTCAAGCCCTTGTTTTATTCTTTGATCCAGAGAAAAAACCGGCTCAAAAAGTAGGGAATCCGGGTGAGTAATAGAATTCCCCCCATGAACAGGGATAATCCAAGAATAATAAGGATCCGTCCGGGGGGAATTTTTAAAACATCGTTTAGAATCCATAAAAAGAGAGAGGCCGTTAAAACGCCGGTCATATTGAAAAAATTATTCGTGGCCAGGATGCGGCCTCTTTCTCCCGGCTGGCTTTGAAGCTGAAGGAATGTATTAAAAGGGACGATAAAAAGTCCGCCGGAAAATCCGAGCAAAGAGAGAAAGAAGGCAAACTGAAAATAAAAACCGCCCGAAAAGGGGAGGATCAGGGAAAAAAAGGCCATGCCGGCCAGTCCGGGGGGGACGAGGCCCAGTTCGACCCTGTTTCCGGAAAGCGTTCCGGCTACCAGGCTTCCGATGCCGATCCCGGCGGCGAGAAAGGCCCCCAGCAGGCCGATATGGAGATCGTCAATCCGCATGATCTCTTTTCCGAAAAGAAGGATGTCCATCTGGAGGAGCGCCCCAAAAAGCCAAAACAAGGAGATGCAGATCACAGCGATTCCGAGTTGGGGGTCCTCTTTTAACCGGCGGATTCCCTGGAGGATCTCTTTCCAGGGGTTCCGCCGGAAGAGGGGCCTTTCGGCGGGAGAAGAGACCTTTCCTATTCCGAAGCTCAAGAGGGTTCCGGCAAGGGCGACCGAGATTAAAACCAGGCCGATCCGTCCGGGGGTTCCTTTCCAGAAGGCAAACAAGACGCTTCCCAGGGAAGAGCCGAGGATAATGGCGAGAAAAGTGCTCATTTCCAGCAACCCGTTGGCCCGTGAAAGGTCTTGGGCCGGGAGCATTTCGGGGAGGATCCCATATTTGGCCGGGCTGAAAAAAGTCGAATGAACGGCCATTAAAAAGAGTCCGGCCAGCATCAGATCGATTCGCCCTGAAGTGAGGACCCAGAACCCGATAGCCGCGGCTCCGATTTCGGCGCTCTTGGTGACAATCAGGACCGTTCTTTTGTTGAATCGGTCCGACAGGTACCCTGCATACCCTGAAAAAAGAAGGAAAGGGAGAATAAAAACCGCCCCCACCAGAGAAAGATACCCGCCCCCCTCCTTGAACAGGGCCCCCGCATCGACGGCGAACATCGAAATCACGATTTTATAAACATTATCATTAAAGGCCCCTAAAAACTGGGTGAACAGAAAGGGAGAAAAGCCGGAAAAGTGAAAGAGGTCTTTGTAGTGGCGCATGGTCCTGAATGTTTTTATAAACGCTCAGCACACTCTACCATAAAGCCCCTCCTGACGGTATCGGTAAAAACAACGGTAAATCCACAGATGATCGGGTCATCGGCTTTCTTGACAAGCGCCAAATAGTTGGTAGATTTAGTTCAGGGAGAGCTCCAAACATCTCAACCTCGATGCATGGTCAGGGGGCTATTCTGAAGGCTCATTTTGAGCGAAACAGGAGCGATTCAATTCAATGGATTTAAACACCGATGACCGTAAAGCCGTCTTAAATACATTTCTGAATGAGTCGGGGGAAAGACTCTCCGATATGGAAGAGTCTCTGGTGAGTTTAGAGGCTTCTCCCGACGACAGAGAAATTCTGGACAGGATTTTCCGCGCCGTCCATACCTTGAAAGGGAATGCCTTAAGCCTCGGATTTAAGGATCTGGGCAATTTTATTCATGGGGTTGAAAATCTCCTTCAAAAAATCCGAAGTCAAACGATTCCTGTTACCGATTATGGCGTGACGCTCCTCCTTCAGGTGGTGGATGTCCTGAAACAGATGATCCCGGATGCCGCGGCCCGAATTCTGGAACTTCAACCGTTCCATCTGGATCTATTAAAACAACTCGAAGAAGCCGGAAGGGAAGAATCCCCTGCTCAAGGGGCAGATCCTCCCCGAAAGGAGAATCCGGGGGGAGCGGGGGATAAAAGAAAAAGGCCATGGGGACGAAGAAGAGAAGATATCCACGAACTGATCGACCGGTCGAGGAGCATCCGGGTCGATATTGACAAGCTCGACCGCCTGTTGAACCTGATGGGAGAAATACTCCTTTCCCACGAGAAAATAAAAGAAGAATTAAAAAGGAGAGAGACAGCGCAGAGGAAAAGCCAGATTGATATTTTATATCTTGCCTCCGAACCGATTTTGATGGACCTTCAGGACCAGATCATGAAATTGAGAATGGTGCCTGCCGGTCCAACGCTTCGCCAGTATATCCGGATAGTCCGGGATCTCGCGAAGTCCAGCGGAAAAATCGCCCGCCTGACGATAGAAGGGGAGGATGTCGAGATTGATTCCACGATCATTGAAAGCCTGAAGGACCCCCTCATGCACATGATCAGAAATGCTGTTGATCATGGATTGGAAACTCCGGAAAAACGGAAGGCGATGGGGAAAAACCCTTGTGGACAGATCCTTCTAAAGGTGTTCCATGACGCGGGAAACATTGTCCTTCAGATTGAGGACGACGGGGGAGGACTCCGCAAAGAGGCGATTCGTCAGAAGGGGGTCTCCCTGGGGTTAATTTCCGAAGGGGCAAGATGGTCAGATGCGCAGATTTTTAACTTAATTTTTGAAAACGGGTTTTCGACTGCCGAAAAGATCACCGATCTCTCCGGAAGAGGGGTTGGCATGGATGTGGTCAGGCAAAACATTCATTCACTCCGAGGGGTGATCGAAATTTCAAGTGAAGAAAACAGGGGATCTGTTTTTACGGTCCGCCTTCCCCTGACCCTGGCCATTATCAACGGGTTTGGCGTTCGTCTGGGCGAGGAGATGTATGTCCTCCCGATGGAGGCGGTGGTGGAATGCATCGATATCATGAATAGAAAAGAGATCGTTCCCAAAACGGGAAAGGGCCTTTTTTTGCTGAGAGGGAAAGCCCTCCCCTATATCCGTTTGAGGGAGCTTTTCGGCCTGGAAGGATCTCCTCCGGAGAGGGAGAGCATCGTGATTATTCAGCATCATGGATCCACTGCCGGTCTGGTTGTCGATGCCGTGATCGGGGAGGTCCAGGCGGTTGTAAAACCTCTGGGGGACCTTTTTAAAGAGATGCCCGGCATATCCGGATCGACGATTTCCGGGAATGGACGGGTCGGTTTGATTATTGATGTCGCTTCTTTTTTGAAATTAATCGAACAAAAAGAGCGGCTGGCGCGGGCCACTTGAGACCATCCAATAAATAAAAATAAATAAGAAACAAATTGAGGAAAAAGAATGGTTACCTTTAAAAATTTAAAGCTTAGAAAGCGGCTTGGACTTTCTTTTGGACTGATCCTGGTGCTCCTGGCGGGGGTCTTTGTGTTCGGGTTCTGGGGGCTCAGACAGGTTTCAGACGATATTTACCGGAATTCAGAGGAGAGTGCCAGAGAGATTAAAATTTCCGAACAGCTGGCGACCCACTTTCTCAATTTGAGGAAATTTGAAAAAGAGAGTTTTCTTCACATCTCTTCTCCTGCCGAAATGAGAGACGATATCCTGAAATGGAATACAAAACGGGCCCTTTTTTTAACGAGGCTTTCCGAGCTTGAAAAAATAGCGCTGGAAAAAGAAAAGATTGAAATGATCAAGACGGTCCGCAAAGCGTTTTTGGACTATGTCGACCGGTTCAATGAAATCCTCCAGAAGATTCGGGAAGGGAAAATAAAAACGCCCCGGCAGGCGAATGAGTCGATCCACCCGATTAAAAATGAAATTGTTGACATAGAAAATGCGATGGTGGAATTTACCGACAAGAATTTTAACGGGATGGAGAAACTGAAAAAAGTCTCGAGCGACGAGATCATCGATTATGGACGAAAGGCCTCACTTGTAATGTTGCTGATTCTTGTTATCGGGATAGGCATCAGTTACAAAATGGCCGAAAGCATTACCCAACCTCTCGAAGATGCCGTCCAGATCGCCGAGAAAATCGGGCAGGGCTGGGTCGATGTTCCTATCCGGTATCAATCCAGGGACGAGATCGGGCAGTTATTATCAGAGATGCAAAAGATCATTGTTTTATACCGGGAGATGAGCGCGAATGTGGTGAGTATCGCCGGGGGAGATCTTTCGGTAAACATGACTCCCCGATCGGAAAAGGATGTCCTGGGGAATGCTTTAAAAGATATGGTTTCCGGATTATCCAAAATGATCGGAGAGGTCAGGGCCGGAGCGTTGAAGGTCTCTTCGGCAGCCGAGCAGCTCTCCACCTCTTCCCGGAACCTTTCTGAAGGAACGGGTGAACAGGCTGCATCGATTGAGGAGATGAGCTCCAGCCTCGACCAGATGAACTCCTCAATCGCACAAAATGCGGAGAACAGCCGTCAGACGGAGCAGATGGCTTTAACAGGGGCCAGAAGCGCGGAAGAAAATGGGAAAAAATTCATCGAAACGGTTGAGGCGATGAAAGGGATTGCTGAAAAAGTGGACATTATTGAAGAAATCGCCTATCAAACGAATCTGCTGGCCCTGAATGCAACCATTGAGGCCGCCCGGGCCGGAGTTCACGGAAAAGGATTCTCGGTGGTGGCGACAGAAGTGAGAAAACTTGCCGAAAGCAGTCAGTTAGAGGCCAAGGAGATCAAGAAAGTCGCCCGATCAAGCGTGAAACTGGCAGAAAACGCGGGAAATCTGCTGATGGAACTTGTTCCGACGATCCAGAAAACGGCGAGTCTGGTCCAGGAAGTCGCGATGGCCTCTCAGGAGCAATCCTCCGGGGTGGCGCAAATTAACAGGGCGATGAACGAGGTGGACAGGGTAACTCAGCAAAATGCCTCTTCCTCCGAGGAACTTTCAAAGACAGCCGAAGCGTTGGCCCAGGAGGCAGAAACGCTCATCAAACTCGTTTCTGTTTTTAATCTGAGTGAAGAGGTCTCCGGGCTGACAGGGCAGGTCTGTCTGGTGAATACGGCTCCTCTCCGCAAACCGCACTCCGGCGGCAATGGGACAAAGTCTTCCCGGAACTCAAACGGCGGCCAGACGGACAAGCATCCGGAAAATGGAGCGGCGTTTCTCCTGACTCAAAACGATAAGGATTACAAGAAGTTTTAAGAGGGGTAAAGGATGAAAGTCCTGGAAAAAGTTGAAAATGAAATACAATTTCTGATCTTTTCTCTCTCGGGTGTGGAATATGGAGTCAATATCGCCGGGATTAAAGAAATTATCAGAGTGTCCGGGATAACAAAGGTCCCCTCGACGCCTCCCTGTATCAGAGGGGTCATTAATCTCCGGGGAAGCGTGATTCCGATCGTCGACCTTCCGGTGAAATTCGGGATTTCCGGCAATCCGCAGACCAACAGGACCTGCATCATCATCCTTGAGGTCGATTATGAGAAAAGAAAAACTCCAGTCGGAATGATGGTGGACAGGGTGAACGAAGTGATCAAATTTTCTCCTGAAGAGATCGACCCCCCTCCTTCCTTTGGAACCCCGATTCAAGGGGATTTTCTTACAGGACTGGGAAAAAGAAAAAATCAGTTAGTGCTGATCCTTGCCATTGATAAAATCCTTTCCATTGAGGAACTGAAGTCGGGATTCCCGGTTATACCGGAGATCGATAATCCAATCCGTCCCTCCGCCTGAAATCTGAATTGTCCTGAGTAATAAAATCACTTGAACCCTCTTCTTTTTAAGAGATAAGATAAGAACCGTCATGAGTGGTATTTTTGGGAGAGAGGGATAGAGGGGATGGCGCTTGATCATCAGAAGGATAAACCGGATCAGAAACTCAGCGCATCGGTCCGCGAAGATGTGGGCCTGGTCCTGGAAGCTCTGAAGAGATTCGAACGGGAGAACGTGGTCTCCCGCATCTGGAAAGGGGACGCTTCGCTCTGGAAGAGCGACCCCGAAACCCAAAAAAAAATAAAAGGGCGGCTCGGCTGGCTGACCATTATCGAGGGGATGAAGCGCCAGGTCTCCGCGCTTGAGGAATTTGGCCGGCTCATTAAAACGAAGGGGTTCCAGGACATCGTTCTTCTGGGGATGGGGGGGAGCAGTCTTTTTCCGGAAGTCTGCCGGAACACTTTTGGAACAGCCCCGGGGTATCCCCGTTTCTGGGTTTTAGATACCACAGACCCTGCCACGATTCTCTATCTGGAACAAAAGCTCTCGCTTAAAAAGACTTTATTTATCCTTGCCAGCAAATCGGGATCGACCCTTGAGGTGGAATCGTTATACCGCTATTTTTTAAAAAAAATAGAAGCCCTCCAGCTCCGTTTTCCGCAAGAACATTTTATGGTGATTACCGATCCCGGCTCTTCTCTTGAGCAACTGGCCGGTGAAAAGGGTTTCCGCAAGGTTTTTTTAAACCCTCCCGATATCGGGGGGAGGTATTCGGCCCTTTCTTATTTCGGGCTTGTCCCGGCCGCGTTAATGGGAATCGACCTGAGGCTTTTTCTCAACCGGGCGGAAGAGATGATCAAAACGTGCGGCATGGATACGCCGGCCAGAGAAAATTCGGGAGTCCAGCTGGGACTCCTTCTGGCCGGTCCGGGGGGGAAAGGAAAAAATAAAATTACCTTTCTGATGCCTGAGGCCATTAAAAGTTTCGGCGTCTGGCTTGAACAACTCCTGGCTGAAAGCACCGGAAAAGAGGGGAAGGGACTTCTTCCGGTAGAGGGAGAAAGGGTTGGAAAACCGGAGGCGTATGGAAAGGACAGGCTGTTTATTTATTTCAGCCTGGCGTCGCATCCGGATCCTCCTTTGGATCAGGCGGTTGAGGCGCTTCGGAAATCAGGCCAGCCGGTTGTTCAGATCGCGCTCAAAGACCCCTATGATCTGGCCGGAGAATGCTTCAGATGGGAAATGGCGACCGCCATCGTGGGGATGGAATGGGAGATCAACCCGTTTGATGAACCGAATGTGACCGAGAGCAAAGAAAATACAAAAAAGATTCTGGAGCGCTTTAAAAAAGAGAAGTGTTTTCCGGAGCCGGAATATTTTTTTGAAGAAAAAGGGATCACTATCATAACCGGAAAAGAGGCCCCTCCGGGAGCAACCCTCTCCGAAGTTTTAAAAGAGTTTTTAAAGGGGTTAAGCCCTTCCGGTTATGTGGCCTTGATGGCGTATCTTCCCGCTTCCGAAGCCCATGAACATCTTTTACAAAAAATCAGAATGGCCTTTCGGGATCAATTCCGGGCGGCCGCCACCGTGGGGTATGGTCCGAGGTTTTTACATTCCACCGGACAGCTCCATAAAGGGGGGGCGAAAGAAGGGTTCTTTTTCCAGATCACCGCGGAGGACCGGGAGGATCTGCCGGTTCCGGGAAGCGGCTATAGTTTTGGAAACTTAAAACGGGCCCAGGCGCTGGGCGACGTCGAGTCGCTCAGGAGGCGGGGATTGCCTCTCCTTCAACTTCATTTAGGCCGGAACTCTGAAGAAGGATTAGACTATTTTTACCAGAGTCTCAAAAACATCAAATGAAAAGAGGAAAAGTCATGCAGTTAGGAATCATCGGGTTGGGCCGGATGGGGGCTAACATGGCTCAGAGGCTCTTAAACGGAGGCCATCAGGTTGCCGGTTATGACCGGAGCCGCGATACAGGGAAAGATCTTGAATCTGCCGGAGGAGTCCGGGCGTCGTCGATCCGGGAACTGGTTGAAAAACTGGCCCGGCCCCGCGCAGTCTGGGTCATGGTCCCTGCCGGAGATCCGGTGACTGAAACCCTTCGGGAACTGGCTTCTTTGCTCTCTCCGGGGGATACCGTCATTGACGGAGGAAACTCTTTTTATAAAGACTCGATCGAACGCTCAAACCGGATGAAGGAAAAGAAAATCAACTGGCTCGATGTCGGGACCAGCGGGGGGATCTGGGGATTGAAAGAAGGGTACTGCCTGATGATCGGCGGGGACAAAGAGGCCTTCACCCGGTTCGAACCGGTTTTTAAATCTCTCGCTCCGGAGGGGGGATATCTCTTTTGCGGGTCGGCCGGGGCGGGGCATTTTGCAAAAATGGTCCATAACGGGATTGAGTATGGGATGCTTCAGGCTTATGCCGAAGGGTTTGAAGTCCTGGAGGCCTCTTCCTACGGCTTCAATATGCAGGGGGTCGCGGAACTCTGGAACAGGGGGAGCGTCATCCGGTCGTGGCTCCTGGAGCTGGCGGCCGAGGCCTTTAAAAAAGAGCCCGAACTCGCCTCTATCAGAGGCTATGTCGAGGATTCCGGAGAAGGCCGATGGATCGTGAACGAGGCGATAGAAAAAGCGATTCCTCTTCCGGTGATTACGGACGCTTTAATGGCCCGGTTCCGTTCACGCCAGGGAGAATCGTTCAGCGCCAGGGTGATCGCCGCATTAAGAAAAGAGTTTGGCGGACACCAGGTCAAAAAGAGCGAAGAAAAATCTTGAGGGTCTCGTAAAAAGTCTGAAAGTTATGTGTTTCCTAGATTCCCGCTTTCGCGGGAATGACGACTTCTTACGAGACCATCAATCTTAGTTACCTTAAAACTTTACCTGGAGATCATGGATATTCATAGAGAAGTGACCGGAGAGTATCGCGGGGATTCTTGCACGCTTGTTATATTTGGAGCCTCCGGAGATCTGACCAACCGGAAATTGATCCCCGCGCTGTTCAGCCTTTTTCAGCAGGGGTGGCTTCCCAAATCGTTGACGGTGGTCGGTTTTGGGCGGACCCCCATGAGCCATGAAGCCTTCCGTGTTAAAACGGGAAGCGCCGTTCATCCCGACTCGGAAAAAGCCTGGAAAGAATTCTCCCGGGGCCTCTATTATGTTTCGGGGGATTTCAAGACCGCGGCCAGTTTTAAAAGTCTGGCAAAATTTCTTTCCGAAAAAGGGAAGCCCGGGCCTTTCAGCGCGAATCTTCTTTTTTATTTGGCCACCCCGCCAAGCGTCTATCCTAAAGTCATTGAAAATCTTAAAGAGGCAGGGCTTTCGGGAAGAGAGAGGGGTGAAAAAGGGTGGACCCGGATTGTGATTGAGAAACCCTTTGGCCGGGATCTGAAGACCGCCGTCTCATTGAACCGGACGGCCGACCAGGCTTTTGAGGAAAATCAGATTTTCAGAATGGACCATTATCTCGGAAAAGAGACCGTCCAGAATATTCTGGCTTTCCGGTTTGCCAACGGGATCTTTGAACCGATCTGGAACCGGGAGTATATCGATCATATCCAGATTACCTGTGCGGAGGGGATCGGAATCGAAGGGAGAGGGGCATATTACGAGGAGGCGGGGGCGCTTCGGGATATGGTACAAAACCATCTCCTCCAGCTTCTGGCGCTTGTGGCGATGGAACCCCCTGTAGCGCTCGATGCCGATTCCATCCGCGATGAAAAGGTCAAAGTCTGGAGGGCCATCCGTCCCATCCTTCCCGACCAGACCGCCCTTTATACGATCCTGGGGCAGTATGGGCGGGGAACGATCCATGGGCGGGAGGTCAAAGGATACCGGGAAGAAGAAAAGGTCTCTCCCCGTTCGATGGTCGAAACATATGTCGCGGTGAAATTTTTCATTGATACCTGGAGATGGGGCGGGCTCCCTTTTTACCTCAGGAC
>JACQBY010000160.1 GCA_016201875.1 Nitrospirota bacterium | reverse complement strand
GCTTCGCTCCATCAGCTTCTTGAAAAAATCACGGCAACCGTGATGGCTTATGTCAAAGCGCAGGTGGCGGCGGGAGCGGAAGCAATCCAGATATTTGATACCTGGGCCGGCGCCCTCTCCGGAGACGAGTATGCCGTCTTTTCATTCCCTTACACGAAACAAATCATTGCCGGGATTAAAAAAACGGGCGTTCCCTCGATTTTATATGTGAATGGCGGGGGGCTTTTAATCGATCAGATGGCCGCCGCCGGGCCCGATGTGATCAGTCTCGACTGGAGAACCGATATCAGAAAAGCGCGGAAGACTTACGGCAAAAAAATAGCCCTTCAGGGGAACCTCGACCCCTGCGTCCTTTATGCCGATCCTGAAGTCATTCGCGAACAGGTTAAGGGGATACTTGAAAAGTACGGAAAGGGTTCAGGCCACATCTTCAATTTGGGCCATGGGATATTGCCCGATACTCCTTTTGAAAATGCAAAAGAAATGATCCGAGCCGTCCACGAAGAGAGCGTTGTTTATCATAAATAGGCAGATATTAGATTAAAGGGTTTAAGCGAAGGATTTGGCAGGACTATGTAAGGTTGTCATTCCCGCGGAAGCGGGAATCCACAAGCTGCTCACTTTACTGAAACTGGATTCCCGATAAAACCATTCGGGAATGACGATAAGAATTTTTTCAGGAGTTTTAAATAGCCTTCTGAATTTTGCCCGATTTGATGCAGGCGGTACAGACCATGATTCTCTTAGTGGCCCCTTTAACGACCGCATGAACCCTTTGTAAGTTCGGACGAAAAGCCCGTTTGGTTTTGTTGCTTGCGTGGCTGACGCTATACCCGACAATCTTTTTTTTCTCGCAAATTGAACAGTGACTGGCCATATCGTTATCTATCCTTCCTCTGGGAGTTTCTTGTGACTTCAGTTAATGATTAAAAGTAAGTAGACTATCATATTTTTTTAATCAATAGCAATGAAAAATACGCTTAACTGGACAACCCCCATCCAATATATCAAAGGGATCGGCCCTTTTAAAGCCTCCTTATTAAAAAAAATGGGGATCGAGACCGTTGAAGACGCCCTCTTTTACCTCCCTTTCCGGTATGAAGACCGAACCACGATTCATAAAATATCGGATCCATTGCCGGTCAATGAAATGGTGACCCTCTGCGGTGAAGTCCGGGGAGTCAGAAACCGGATTACCCCCCGGAAGTATTTAAAGATTCTGGAGGTGGTTCTGGCGGATCCGACTTGTGGATCCGGCGATTCAAAGACGGGTAAAACAGGCGTTATCGCCTGTAAATGGTTTAATCAGCCCTTTCTTGAAAAGGTCTTTAAACCGGGTCAAACCGTGATGGTCACCGGAAAAGTCAGTAAAAACTCTTATGAACATTTCAGACTTGAGATCGCTCCGGCCAGTTTTGAAATCATCAGCCCTGAAGAGGACGGCGAACCCGAGGTCGGAAGGGGTAAAATTGTTCCGATCTATCATGAAACTCCGGGGATGAGTTCAAAAAACTTCCGGACGCTGATCAAATCCCTGTTAGAAACCGATCTTCTTTCCGAGAGGGAGAAACTCCCCCCAAACCTTCTCCATCAATACGGATTTCCTTCTTTTGCTTCGGCGCTGAAAGAAGTCCATTTTCCGTCGACCCGGGAAAATCTCTCTCAACTTCTTGAAGGGAAGTCGATTTTTCATCAAAGGCTGGTGTTTGAAGATTTCTTCTTTTTAGAGATGGGGCTTGCCCTCAGGAAAAACAAACACAAAAAAGAAAATAAAGGGTTCTCGTTTACCCTTAACGGAGGGATGGAAGAAAAGCTTCTCCGGGCCCTCTCTTTTCAATTGACGCCGGCGCAGAAAAGAGTGTTAAACGAGATCAAAGAAGATATGAAGCGCCCTTTTCCGATGAACCGCCTCCTTCAGGGAGATGTCGGATCAGGCAAAACCGTCGTTGCCCTCATGGCGATGCTGATTGCCGTCGAAAATGGTTTCCAGGCCTGTCTCATGGTCCCCACTGAACTTTTGGCCGAACAGCATTATTTTAACCTGACCTCCCTTCTGGCCCCCTTTCATATTTCTGTCGGGCTTCTTTCTCAGGGAATGAAGAAAAAAGAGCAGGCGGAGGTTTTAAAAGAGATTGCCGAAGGAAAAACGAGACTGGTGATCGGCACCCACAGCCTGATTCAGGAGAAGGTGGCGTTTAAAAATCTTGGCCTTGCCGTTGTCGATGAACAGCATAAATTCGGCGTGATGCAAAGGATGGAGCTCAAAAAAAAGGGGGAATCTCCCGAGTTATTGATCATGACGGCGACGCCGATCCCAAGGACGCTCGCTCTAACGGTTTATGGCGACCTCGACCTTTCGGTTCTCGATGAACTCCCTCCCGGCAGAAAGCCGGTTGAAACCCGCTTATATTATGAAAGGCAGAGGACATCGGTCTATTCCTTCATGGAGAGCGAGATCAAAAAGGGGCGGCAGGCTTATTTTGTCTTCCCTTTGATTGAAGAGTCCCAGAAAGTCGATCTCCATGCCGCCGTGACGATGCATCAGACTCTCCAGAACGAAGTTTTCCCCTCCTTAAAAATCGGGCTCCTCCATGGGAAGATGAAGGGGGACGAAAAGGAAAAAGTCATGCGGCAGTTTAAGGAGCGGGAGATCCAGATTCTGGTTTCAACGACGGTGATCGAAGTCGGGATCGATATTTCGAACGCCTCTCTGATGGTTGTCGAGCATGCCGAACGGTTCGGGCTGGCCCAGTTGCACCAGCTCCGGGGGAGGGTCGGGCGGGGTTCCGACCCCTCGTACTGTTTTCTAATTGCCAATTACCCAATGTCGGAAGACGCAAAAAGAAGACTGAAGGCGATGGTGAGTTCCACCGACGGATTTAAGCTGGCCGAAGAGGACCTTGCCATCCGGGGCCCCGGCGAATTTTTCGGGACCCGTCAGTCCGGACTTCCCGAACTCCGGGTGGCGAGCCTGCTGAGAGACGGGAGGATGCTCGAAACGGCCCGGCGGGAGGCGATCGGTCTTTTGGAGAAAGACCCTCTGCTACACCACCCTGACCACGCGGGATTGAAGGAAATTTTGCTCCGCCGCTGGCTGGATAAGCTCGACCTCCTCTCCACAGGTTAAAGGAAAAAGGAGCAGGCTTTGCCTCCAGGTCACGTCAAAGTCGCTGGCGATGTCCCCAAGGTGGTAATCGCAGAGGCATGAGGAGTAGATTTATCGG
>JACQBY010000159.1 GCA_016201875.1 Nitrospirota bacterium | reverse complement strand
CTTTATGCGCGCCCGAAGGCGGGATCTAATCAATCCGAACAGGGTGCAGTGTTTCCCTTCCCAAAGGCAGGGTGAAGCGACAGCGGAGGGAAACACAATCCCGGAGGTGGTAATGGAAAAGCGAAGCTTTTGCCATTTCGACCGGAGCCGACCTTTTAAAACAATTAAAGGCGGCTGGAGGATTGGAATGCTTTTCACTCCTGGGCTCCAAAGTGAAAGATATAGTGGTGGAATCAGTGCCAGCGTTTTATGCCGACCGCTGGAGTAAGTGGTTGGACAATCCCTCTTGCAGTTCGTATTCAATCGTTTCAGCGCTGAAGTCCTGCTCATGCGGCCACATTAAAGAAGCAGACACACTATCCAACCTTTATTTTCATTCGCGGATTTAGGCCCTGATACAACTTCATCAACCTGTCCGTGCTGAATTCCTCAATTCGGTGATGGAGAATCTTGCTGATCTTGGCCTTATCGACGCCCAGGTATTCAGCGAGTTCCTCCTGGGTCATATGATGCTCTGCTTTATACTGAATGAATTTTTGACAGATATCCCAGCGTAGCTTCTCCAGAGGAGTTGCGTCTGGCGCAAGCATCAAGGTGCCTTCAGCATTTTCTAATCTGGCACGAACTTTTTCAAGTTGTTTCTTACTCGGAAAACTCATGGTTACCTCCTGTAGGCGTTGACCACGCCAATATATAGTTTGTCGGCTTCCATCAGCCAAACCAACTTGTATTTCTTGGCATTCATCACCATTCCATCGGTGACAAAGTACAAGTACGGAAAATCCTCATCGACAGGTTCAAACCGTTGGCCATTCAGTTGGTTCACGAGGCCAAGAATGATTTGATCGTCAAGGGAACCGGAATGCTTCGTCTCATAATGAGGATCGATGATGACCTTGCGAATCTTTCGCCCGTTAACTGTGATCTGGATGTCATACTCGCGACGTCGCATAATGTATTATTTCATAAGTTGCCATATATGGCAACAAAAAACTTGGAGGGGGGGGTCTTCAAAAAATAGGGCGATAATTATATTTGTATCGAGGAGATATCTACCACTTACTTATATCTGCTCTTTCACAATCTTCTTCAATTGCCTTCGACATCTGTCGGAGATCTTCAACGGCAATGGCGCCTTCAAACTGGAGAAGGCTCTCGCCAGCGACCCCCTTAAGAGTCAAGGATTTTGCGAAATTCAGGAGACGACGCTGGAGTTCCAAAGATAAGCCGTCAATCTGAGCGATCAGGTCTTCTTTGATTGATGAGTTCGCCACAACATACCTCCTTTTGATACCTTAAAGTTTACCATAATTAGAATAAAATTCACAAAACTTTTGGTAAAGGTTATTTCAGCCCACTACTGTTGTCAGCATCGGATATACTCCGCTTTCGACTTCTGCCATTTCGACCGGAACCGATCTTTTAAAACAATAAAAGACGGCTGAGGGATTGGAAATTACAAGTGTAGACAATGGGGTCGCAAATCCCTTATTATTTGGAAACAAATGCACTGGGTCGGCGGTTCGATCCCGTCCGCCGCTATTAATTACATCCATCATTCAAAAACAGCTCTTCTTCCGGAAAAATTGGCATGCCGAAGCGATACTGGCTTTTGAAATCGGAACCGAATACCTTCTCCCTCAAAGATTTGAAAAACTCCGAAGGCCGGACCGCCTGCTGGGATGGCGTCCGGAACTATCAGGCCAGAAATTTCTTACGCGATGATTTGAAAATAGGCGATGGGGTTCTTTTTTATCACAGCAGCGTTGACCCGGTTGGAATCGCCGGAGAAGCGGCTGTGGTACGCGAAGGATATCCTGATAAAACTGCTTTCGATCCATCGGATATTCATTATGATTCTAAAAGCAACCAAAAAAAACCGACCTGGTTCACGGTCGACATTCAATTTGTGCGAGGGTGCAGGGAGATCATCACCCTAAAAAAACTGAGATCGCTTCCTTCTCTTAAAGAAAAGTTCAAGACGGCATAAAAAGAAGGAGAGAGTAAAAGAATTAAAATATAGTCCCGCTTTAGTTTTCTTGACTTTTGGTTTAAAATCTTTAAAATACTAATGCAGGCTTCACAATGGACAGAAAAAGAAAGGAGTCATCCCATGGGCGAGAAAACAATTCGTAAAGAAAAAAAGAAACCTAAAAAGAAAAAAACCTAGTACAATTTCATAAATACATTGCCGTAACAGACTGCCAGGGAATACCCATTAGGCCCAAAGGCAGCGAACCTGCACAACGTGCGCTGTGCGGAAACACTCCATTTCAATTTTCTATTTTACCTTCTCTCTCTTCAGTTGATTTCGGCAAATTTATACCCTAACCCGCGAATTGTCAGGATATATTCTGGCGCGGAAGAGTCCTTCTCGATCTTGGCTCTGAGATTCGCAATATGCACATCGATGACCCGATCCACAACGCTCACATCCTCATAAGTATAAATCTTTTGGATCAACTGTTCACGGGTGAAAATCTGTCCCGGTGAACTGGTGAGGGCCTGAAGAATCTTATATTCGTAGACCGTAAGGGTCACCTCTTTACTGCGAACAATTACCTTGCATTTATCGAAATCGATTTCAAGGTCATGGTATTTTATTTTTTTAGGGCTCCCGAGGATTTTGGGAAGGCTCCGCCTTAAAATGGCTTTGACCCGGGCGACAAGTTCCCTGGGACTAAAGGGCTTGGTCAGGTAATCATCAGCGCCAATTGAAAGCCCCAGAACCTTATCAAACTCATCGCCTTTGACGCTAAGCATTAAAATGGGGGTGTCTGACCGTTTTCGGATCTGGCGGCAGACTTCAATCCCATCGATCTTGGGAAGCATCACGTCTAATATGATAAGGCAGGGATCATGTTTTTCTGAAAAGAGAAGGGCCTCTTCACCATCCGAGGCAGAAAGAGTTGAAAAACCCTCATTTTGTAATGAACTGGTAATTAATGAAGAGATCATCGCATCATCATCGACAGTCAAAATGGGATTCAATAAACTCTTCTTTTTCACTAAACCCCTTCCGCTTGCAACCCCAATTAATGTTGAATTATAACTCCTTTTTATTCAATTTGTAAACGTTTGAGCAAATCTGCCATCCCATCCCCAGTCCATCTGATGGTCCGCGGGGTCATCTCTTTAAAAGGCTCCTCTTCGGCATCAACCGGGGAATAAATTCATCTCTACGCGGCCTTTTTATAGATAAGGGGTTTAGGAACTTTTGATTCATGACTTCTTTCCGGGGCACTTTTGCCGGTGTTAAGAGCGCTGTCGGAAACCACTGCCCATACCCCAAAGACGGTCATGATCCCTGCTCCCGATAATGCCGCAAATCCAAAGAATTCATTGAATAGATACATCTAACACCTCCTGGTTACATTGAAATCGATTTGTTTACTAATAACCAGGATACGCTTCATTTATGAAGTTTAGATAAACAACAAGTCAAGTTTTATTAAGATGATGTTAAGAGCAGGTTAAGATAGTCATTTAAAGCTCCATCCGGTTTGGCAGAATAATCGTAAACCGGCTTCCTTTTTCGAATTGGCTCTCGACCTCGATTTTTCCCCTGTGCATTTCCACGTACCATCTTACAATGGGCAGACCCAGGCCTGAACCCTGATATTTCCTGGTATAAGAAGAGTCCACCTGAATGAATTCCTCGAAAATTTTAGGTAAATCCTCCTGTCGGATTCCAATTCCCGTATCGATGACAGAAAATTCGACTGCAGGCTGGTCATTCAACATGGAAGAGCGGGCATCAATAAAAATGGAGCCCCCCTTGTGGGAAAATTTAATGGCATTGCTCATTAAATTAAAGAGAATCTGCCTCACTTTGACTTCATCGGCATTCAGCATGAGGCTCCCTTCCTCGATTCTTGTCACGAGACTCTGATTTTTCCTTGCC
This sequence comes from Nitrospirota bacterium, assembly GCA_016201875.1. GTDB lineage: Bacteria > Nitrospirota > Nitrospiria > JACQBW01 > JACQBW01 > JACQBY01. The sequence goes on along the minus strand of JACQBY010000159.1, from coordinate 11,092 downwards.
GCCATAGGGGTTACTGTTTTTATACAATTTTTGATCAGATGCCGCATTGAAAATTCCCCAAAATGAATTTCCATCTTACCGGCTGCTATTTTTGACAGGTCCAACAGGTTGCTGACGACGGCCAGGAGGTGGGTTCCACTGCTGTGGATATTGGAAAGGTGTTCTCCCTGTTTGAGGTTGAGGCTTCCGGATATTCCGGATAAAAGGAGTTCTGAATATCCGATGATGGAAGTCAAAGGAGTGACCAATTCATGACTGATATTCGAGAAAAATTCCGTTTTAAAACGATCACTCTCTTTCAATTGTTCCACCATAACCATCAGTTGTCGGGTCCGATCTTCCACCTTCTGTTCGAGAGTAGAATGCGATTCCTTGAGTTTTTCTGCCATCCGGTTAAACTCATTGGCTAACAGTTCAATCTCATCGTTCGTTTTGATGTCGAGGTTTACATTAAGATTCCCCTTTCCAATCTCCTCTGCCCCTTCCTGAAGGACTTGAATAGGCCTGGCAAACCTTTTTGATAAGATGCCGCCTGCCATAGCCACACACCCGATGAGAATGACCCCCGACAGGGAGACCGAGAAAAGGAGTGAGTTAATCGGAGCATAAAGTTCTCCCGGATCCTGGCGAATAAAACTATGCCACCTTTTTCCCGTGGAAGGGATTGTGATTTCAGAGGTTCCTGCCGCCGGAGAAAAACCGATAATGGATTGATGTCCCCCGTGCCCATCATCCTCTGCCATCAACCAGCCGGGTGTAGAGGAGGTGACGGCTGTCACCAGGTTCTTGTTCATTAAAAAACTCCCCGTGGCCATGAGGGGACAGGTCAAGACTCTTCCGTTAGAATCAATCAGCATGGCATGCCCGGTTTCACCAAATCGGATATCATGGATTGAGGGCTGAATAAGGGTTCGTACATCATGAAAGACCGCCAGGACGCCTATGGCTTTTCGAGACTTTTCATCGATGACCGGAACGGCAATAATGATTGTCCATGCGCGGGTTTTCTCGTTAAAATAAAGATCTCCAATGTAGATTTTTCCCGTTCCGTTGTGGTAAGCCGCTTTCCACCAATCTTCCTGGCTATAATTAAAGTCGGGATATCCGTTCGTACTGGCAACAACAACCCCTTTTTCATCGGTCGCAAAAAAAGCAGGATACGCCACCCCTTTGGAGAGCATGTACTTTCTCAATGAAATAGAGGCGGGGGTTAATAGAAGGCTGTCTTTAAAAGAGCGATCGGCCTCTTCCCGGTGATTTTTCATTCTGGCCGATCTTTCTGAAATGCTTTGATCAGTCAGGTCCTGGTAATTCCGGTTTGAATCCTTTATGGCGAGTTGGATATCTGTGGTAATGGACAGGTGCTTCTTGCCGTCGATCTCTCTCTCGATCACTAAATCTGTTTTCCGTGAGGCCTCCCTGGCCAATCCTTGAAAGTTATGGCCCATCGACTCTCTGAGCCTGAAGGTCCCATTCCAATAGGTCATGGCCAGACCTGCAATCACCGGAAGAGATCCAACAATGAGTAATGCAAGGACGATTTTGGTTCTCAGACCTTTTTTGCGGGGTGCGATCATGGTTCAATCCCTGGTAATAAGAAAAATAGTGCCGCGGCAGATCAATCTGTTATATGATACAAAATTATCTTTTCAATAAACAGAAAAAATATTCTCTGATTGAAGGAAACGGGCCTGGCCCGGAAAGTATTGATGCCATATCCGGTTTTACAGGCAAACCGCCTGGTTAAAAAGTTTAAACATACGGTAGCGGTTAATTCGGCCTCCTTTACAGTTTATGAAGGAGAGATCCTGGGTCTCCTCGGCCCCAACGGCGCCGGAAAGACCACATTAATGGCCCTCCTGCTCGATCTTCTGACGCCCACATCGGGAACCGTTTCGATTTTTGGAATGGAGCTAAGGAAAAACCGTGAAAAAATATTAAACCAGGTCAACTTCTCTTCCACTTATATCGCTATGCCCCTTTCGTTGACCGTCAGGGAAAATATGGTCTTTTTTGCAATGCTCTACCATGTCCCCGATTATGAAAAAAGAATCGGGGAGCTCCTGGCGCTCTGCGAAATTGACCATTTAACTAACTGCCTGACGCGCGAGCTCTCAACCGGCCAGCTTTCCCGGTTGAACCTGGCCAAGGCCATGTTAAACCGACCCAAGATTTTGTTTTTGGACGAACCGACGGCCAGTCTCGATCCGGAAATGGCACAAAAAGTCCGTGATCTGTTGAAAAACCTCCGTGACACACTGCGATGCACCGTTATTTATACCTCCCATAATATGTTGGAAATCGAACAGATTTCTGACCGGATTATATTTTTAAACAGAGGAGAAATCATTGCGGATGGAACCCCCCGGCAGGTTATGGAGCTTTATCAAAAAAGGAATCTTGAAGAGGTTTTTCTTAAAGTGGCGCGGGGGCCGGGCATTCAATGAAGATTTACAGGGTCATGGCCGTCGTCTACCGCCATCTTTCGCTTTATAAGCGAAGTTTGACCCGTCTGATGGAAATCATCTACTGGCCGGTGCTCGACCTGATGGTCTGGGGGTTTGTCACCCTCTATCTCCAAAAATTTCAGGGAGGACTCCCCCCCTTTATCGCCTTTTTTCTGGGCGCTTTAATTCTCTGGGATATCTTTTTCAGAGCCCAGCAGGGGATTTCCATTTCTTTTCTCGAAGAGGTCTGGTCCAGAAACCTATTAAACCTCTTTGTCAGTCCGCTGACCCCCCTGGAATTTATCGCCGGGACCCTGGTCATCAGTCTGATAAAGGTTGTGGCCACATTTTTGGTAACGATGACGCTGGCCTATATTTTTTACTCCTTTAATGTTTTTTCTCTGGGGTTTCCTCTTTTCCTTTTTTTGCTGAACTTGATTCTCATGGGCTGGTCTATCGGCATTATGACCACCGGAGCGATTCTTCGGTTTGGTCAGGAGGCCGAAGTCATGGCCTGGGGGCTGGCCTTCTTGTTTCAACCGGTCTCAGCCGTTTTTTATCCTGTAGCCGTTCTCCCCCCCGTTCTTCAAAAGATCGCCTGGTGGATTCCCTCTTCCCATGTTTTTGAAGGGATGAGAGAGGTGATCAACCAGGGCGGTTTTCCCGCGAAGGAATTGATCTGGGCCTTTGGATTAAACGGGCTTTATATCCTGGGAGCGGGTTTCTTTTTTTCATGGATGTTAAGGGAGGTGAAGGAGAAGGGACTCCTCCTTAAAAGCGGCGAATAAGTAAACCCGGATTGGGCCTGCTACTGCACAGCCCAAGACGCTTGGAACCTCTGCCCATCAGGCATCCTGTTTTCTTTATGCCGCTGTTTTCAGAGGAACCATTATTGGCCGTAATATTTTTTTTTCTACTCCATAAGAAATTTGGCCGGATGGTGTTCCGCAGAACATTAATAAACCGTCATTTTTAAAAATCAGGGAAAGAAATATATCCACGATTCCAGGGTCCAGCTGCGTTCCCCGGCAGGCTTTTAATATTTTAATCACCTCCTCCGGTTCATAAGCTTTTTGATAAGAACGGTTGGTTGTAACAGCATCATAGGTATCACATACGGCTATAATTCTTGAGAAAATCGGGATGCGTTCTGCTTTAATTTTATCAGGATAACCATTCCCGTCCCAGCGTTCATGGTGATGGCGAATATACAGGGATAAGTGGCTCAACGAAGCGATCTGCGCAATCATCAAAGCCCCTTTTTCTGAATGGGTCCTCATGATCTCCCATTGCTCCAGGTCAAGTTTTCCTGTCTCATGAAGAACCCTATCCGGAATCGCTATTTTCCCAACGTCATGAAGGGCGGCGGCGAATTTTATTTCCTCAACTTTGGTTTCTTCCAATTGCATATTTTGAGCAATCATTTCAGCATACAATGAAAGGCGCTGCGCATGACCGCCTGTATAAACATCCTTGCTTTCTAAAGATCCGGCAAAAGCCATCACGACATCCATATGTACCGCCTTGAGTTCTATCCCCTTTGTTTGAATTTCCTCAAACAGGCGGGCATTTTCAATAGCTGTTGCGGCTCCGGACGCAAAAAGCGTCAAAATATTCAAATCCTGCCGGGTGAACTTTTTTTTCCTGGATCGGCTCGCAACATTAAGAACTCCGATAATTCGATTCTGAATCTTAAGGGGAACCGTTAACGCGGACCCAATACCCGGAAATGGCTCCCGTTTTGTTCCGTCGGGGTTAACCCGGGTTTGACGATTAAGTAACAGGGATTCTCCCTTTTCCGCGACCCATCCGGAGATCCCTTCTCCTATTTTTACACGGGTCGTTTGAATAATATCATCAGGAATTCCGCGCGCGTCGTGAATGGTCAACGTTTCTTTGCTTTTGTCCAGAAGCATAATCGAACATTTCTCGGCTCCAAGAAGCTCAACGAGGGCATCCAGGATCGTTTTGTATACCTCTCGAAGGTTAAGCGTCGTGCAAATGACTTCCGAAACTCCACGAACCTGCTCCAGAGTCTTCTCATATCGGCGATGTTCCTGATCTACCAGAACTCCATAAAAAACAACGGATATCAACAGAAAGGGAATCTGTAAAAGAATTCCTGTGTCTGAAATTAACTTTTCTATCCCCACTTCCTGTGTCTGAAATAATACATACACTCCGATTAAAACAGAACCATTTGTCACAATTCCGCTCAAGCCCTTTCCCAGGGTAGTCATCAGAACAATCAAAAAATAAAAGAAGATGAAATAGGAAGAAGAAAGATGGGTTAAAACCATCGTGCTGGATACGATAAAGGTATCCCCCAGGATCAGCAATAGGTCAAACCATGGATGTTCAAATATTTTTTTGGGAAGAAAAAGGAGTGTGACGTTTGAACCGATATACAATAAAACCAGGATATCAAATATTAGCCGGGATTTAGTTTCAATTAAAAAGAGAGAGCCTTTTTCCTGGAAGATCAGGAGGTAAGAAAGAGCGATTATCAAGAGCCAGCGAAGGGTAAGAATGGTTTTGCGCTTATTTTCAATAAAGTTCATCTGGCGGTAACCCTAATTTGAGACATAAGGTTTTGGATCGATCTCCATGGTCAGGATATTGGATTTTCCCACGGCCAGAAAATGGTATTTTTCTGACGTATCCACAATGACGGGGTTTTTAACTTTGATAAAAAATCCGGTTTGTCTCAAAATTCCTTCCATTGAATAATCGGTTTCTTCGTAAGAACAATATATCAGACCTTTAATCGTTTCATCTCTTTTCAATTTAAGGGTGACCTGGAAAAAAGCTCCCTTTGCCGGGAAAGACGGCGGCGCATATTCTTCTTCAACACTATGGAGATATACAATATTCTTTTTATTGACCAATAAAACGGATTCTTTACTGATAGCCTCAATGGACTCAGGCTGGAGTATTTTTAAAAAGTCCTGACCATCATTTAAGAAATCTGAAAAGCGGCGATAGCGAAAGGGATATTCAATGATCCCTATATATCTGGTATTATTGATTTTTAGTCGAACCTTAACTTCTTGCATCTCCTTAACTTCTTGCATCAGAAAGTTCTCCTTGTTTGGCACAATCTAGCCGTTTCAGTGTTGCTATCGGTATCAGTCCTGCTTTATGTAAAGCATATCCCATAGTCATTTTTTGTCAAGATTCGCTCAAGGAGACAAAAAGGGGAAGGTCGCTATAAAAAAGCTATCATTTCGCTTTAATCTAGGTTATCATACTAAATTCACTCTTAAATTCCTCTTTAACCAGACGCTGAGAAAGAATGGTCCTGTTTGGAAAAAGTGCGAGATAGGATAATTGATGACTACCCATACTGCTGATCAGATGACCGGAACCGAAGTTCTATCGGTTTGCGCCAAATGTAAAGTACCGCTTGCCCACACGATTGTCGCCATGGACAAGGCAAAGATCAAAAAAGTCCAATGCAAGACCTGCGAGAGCCAGCATCGATTTGTCTCTCCAGAACCAAAGAAACAGACCCCGCGCACAAAAGTAAAAATAGAACATATCTGGGAAGAATTAATGAAATCTTTGTCCTCCAAAAAAAAGATTTCGTATACTCTTTCTGGCCAGTACAAGGGAAATGACGTGATTGACCATCCTGTCTTTGGAATAGGAATCGTGAATCAAATTGTGTCCAGAGAAAAATTCCGGGTGGTCTTTAAAGAAGGGGAAAAACTCCTTGCCTCCGGCAGACCCATTTAGTAAATAGAAAGTGGTGAAGATATAATTTTATTTAAACATCTTTAAATTTTATTATAGATGACACCTATTGAAAGCCATTGTTCCTCTGACGGGGAATAGTGGCTTTTTTAATGGAATTGAAATGAAAAAATGTTTATGATCCTCCGATATTAAAAAAGTCCTGTCAGGGAAAGGGAAATAATGGAAAATCCTGGAATCATTGATGCTACCCGTTTTTTACTCATGGCGCTGATCGTTCTGGTTTTCGGCGTCTTTTCATCCAAAATATCGGCCTGGCTGAAGGTCCCCGATGTCGTTGTCTTATTAATCGTCGGCATCCTGGTGGGGCCGCCCGCCCTCCATTTGATCGATCTTCCCGCCGAATCGGCCGTTAATCAGATTATTCTCATTTTCGGGGCTTCTTATATTTTATTCGAGGGGGGGTCTGGACTCTCTCTCAAGGTTATAAAAAAAGTCTGGCTGACGATTTCATTGCTGGCTATACCCGGAGTTCTAATCTCGCTGGTTATTGTAGGGCTTGCGGCGGCATGGCTTCTCGGAATACCGATGCTTCCGGCCCTTCTCCTCGGGGCGGTCATTGCTTCGACAGATCCGGCAACTCTGGTCCCCATCTTTAAGCAGGTTAAAATCAGGGAACGGGTGACTCAAACGGTGATCAGCGAATCGGCCTTTAACGACGCAACAGGGTCGATTGCCGCTTTTACGATTTTAGGGTTAATAACCATGGGAAGTTTTTCGGCGGAAAAGAGCCTTTTCAGCTTTATTCTCATGGCGGGCGGAGGCATTTTAACCGGGATTGTCCTGGGGCTCCTGGCGATCTTTTTAATCGCTCATACCCGGTATAAGTTTTTAACCGAACATGCGCCCTTTATTACTTTGATCGTGGTGATCTCGGCCTACCTGCTGGGTGAAAAGATCGGCGCCAGCGGTTTTATGGCCGTGTTTGTCATCGGCATTTTGATCGGCAATTTAGAGTCTTTTGTCTTTAAATCGGTTTTTGGCGGCGGAAAGGCGCACGAATTTAAAATTGAACAGGAACACCATGGGAAAATGCATCATTTTATCGAGTTGATTTCCACCCTTTCCCGGGTTTTTATCTTTATTTTACTCGGGAGCCATGTCAACCTTGACCTGATTAAACAATACTTTTTACCGGGCCTTGGGATCATGTTTGTGTTTATGTTTATTGCCCGGCCCGTTTCGGTCTTATGCTGTACCCTCCCGGATGTCAAGGCCAAATGGAAATGGAATGAAATCCTCTTTATGTTCTGGACCCGGGAAACCGGCGTTATTCCCGCGGCCATTTCGGGGCTATTGGTAGGAGCGAAGGCCCCCTATGCGGATGTCATCGCAAGCATCACTTTTATGTCGATCTTATTTACGATCCTTATTCAGGCGAGTACCACAAAATGGCTGGCCGGGAAACTGAAGCTTCTGGAATAGGAGTCGCGATGGGATGTGACGAAAGAGAAAGAGGGTGAGTGAGGGGTTTCGAACCCCCAACCACTGGTGCCACAGACCAGTGCTCTACCCTTGAGCTACACTCACCATATAAACGGTTAAAATCTTCCGGTCTTTGGATCGTTTTATATCATTATCCTCTGCTCATTGTCAATTGCTTCAACAGTTCAGGGTTTGACAAGATTCCATAACGGCGTTAATCTTTATATGAAGATTAAAGATCAATGGCGTTGTGAAACCCTTAATAAGGAGTTAAAACCGTTGAGCAGTCTCATTCCTGAAGCGAATATTCCGATTTCGATTACCAATCGTTCTAAAAATCCGTTAAACCATATCGAAACCACCCTGAAAGAGGAGGTCATCGGACAGAGTTCAGCTATCGGAGCTATTTTGAAATCACTTTTAAGGGCTTCTACCGGGTTCCGTAACACCGACCGGCCGATTGCCACCCTCTTTTTTTCAGGTCCCAGCGGGGTGGGGAAAACCGAAACCGTCAGAGCGCTTGCCAAAGCGCTTCATAATAATCCTAAAGCCTGTATTAAAGTCGACTGCTCGGAGTTTACCGAAAGCCATACGATTTCCAAGCTCATCGGAAGCCCCCCCGGCTATATCGGGAGCGACCTCCCGGCGGTCCTGGATAAACAGGAAATCGAGGGCCGGAACTGGAATATTGTTTTATTTGATGAAATTGAAAAAGGGCATGCCTCTCTTCATAACCTTCTTCTTCAGATCATGGACGAAGGGGTGGTCACTTTAAGCCGCAAAGGGAAGGGAGATAACGGAAAGGTCGATTTTTCTTCCACCCTTCTGGTGATGACCAGCAATGTGGGGTCAAGAAAAGTCTCGGAAGTTCTGGAAGACCAGGCTATCGGATTTAAAAAGAAGGATAACCTGCAGGAGCTGACCCAGCTTGTCAACCAGGAGGTTCAGAAAGAGATTGAAAAAACCTTTAGTCCGGAGTTCAGAAACAGAGTCTCTGATTTTGTGATTTTTCACCCTCTGGCCCATGACTCTCTTTTACAGGTCCTGGAGAAATATCTGAAACAGGTCGGCTCCCGGTGCGCTTCAAAGGGGTTTGCCATTCATTTAACCGACCGGACCAAAGAGTATCTGATTCAAAAAGGGACCGATATCAATCTCGGAGCGCGCCCGCTTCTCCATCTGGTGGAAAAAGAGCTGGAGGCAAGGATTGCCGAATATTTTGCAATGGGAGAAATTCAGGCGGGAGATTATATCGTTTGCGACCTGGAAAAAAATGAGATTGTTTTCAAACGGGCTGAACGTGTTTCGGTAAGCGTCAAGGCCGATTTTTCAACCCTGGGGGGGAACTTCAGGTCCATCTGACCCCTTCTTTTTTTTAGAATTTAGCGCTCCCCGTATAAAAAATTTCTTGACTTGCTCTCTCAGATCTTTTTCTTCTAACGTTCCCACATATTGTTCAATCTGTTCGATTTCTTCCCTCGAAAGGGCTTTTTCACTTTGCTCTCCCTCCGGGCTTTGAATCGGTCGCGGACAAATCGTTCCGCGCAAGCGATCCACAGGTCGGACCGGCCTGGCCTCTTCTTCAACCTCTTTGTTTTTTTCAACCGGACCGATCTTTAAAGAAATCTCTTTAACGATGGGTTCTCCCATCTCCCGGTTGATTTTCCCCTTTAACTCTTCTCTTAAATAATTCAGGTGGTTCATCCAGACCGAGCTGTCCACATATAAATAGAGCTTCTTGAATTTCAACTGGTAAGGGAGTGTATGAGAGGCAATCTGATGGCCGGCTATTTTTTCCCACCGGTCGATCAGGGTATAAACCTGCATCTGGGCTTCCAGCCCGTATTTCTTTAAAAGAGGCTTTAAAATAGAAGCAATGGGCAAAGGATAGCTCATAATATCTTCTCTGATGTTTCGTTGAGTTATGGTAAAATGTCTAAACTATGGATGAAAAAGAAGTAAAAGTCAACGGAGCCCGAATTGTTTATTTTCAGGGTGGAAGCGGCGACCCTTTGATTCTCCTCCCCTCTGCCGGAGGCCGGGGGAAAGAATATAAAGACCTCTTCCCTTTTTTGACTCCTGATTTTACAGTATACACCCTCGATTACCCGGGGTTTGGAAAGTCGGATGAAATTAAAGAGATTGACGGGATCGAAAAATTAAGCGCTTTTGTCTTTTCATGGCTGAAGGCGCTCCATATCCAACGGTTTTATCTTGCCGGGTTTTCAATGGGAGGGGCGATTGCCCTTCAAATGGCTTTAGACGATTCGGACCCGATTGAAAAACTCTGCGTCATCGCGACAGCGGCCGGTAAAATCAACGAAATCCCGATTATCAGTCCGGTCGGACTCAATATGAAAGAAATCTTAACCTTCTTTTACCACCGGCAGGAGGTTAAAGACCGGATTCAAAATGAAAAATTGACGCCGGAAGAAAAAAGGGAAATCCACCGCTCTTCTCAAACTTTTGCCCGGATGGTCAAGTCATCCAAAGTCTTTACCCATATCCTACCTCAGCTCTCGTCGATCCGCCGCCCCACACTGGTCATCGGAGCCGAAAAAGACCTGGTGGTTCCGATCCCTTATCAAAAGGCTATTTTCGACCTGATCCCGGAAGCGAGATGGAAGGCCTATCCTGACACCGGCCATTTTATCATAGTCGAAAGGCCCGAGGCGCTGGGTCCCGACCTGATCCGGTTTTTTAAACAGGACCAAGCCTGATATGATGAAAAAAAAAGAATCTTCGATTACCATTTCAAACAAAAAAGCGTTTCACGATTATTTTATTGATGAAACCTATGAGGCGGGAATTGCCCTGACCGGAACGGAAGTCAAGTCGATCCGGGAGGGACAGGTTAATTTAAAAGAGAGTTTTGCCCGGATCGAGAATGACGAGATTTTTCTCTACCAGTGCCATATTAATCCCTACACCCACGGGAACCGGGCAAATGTCGACCCGGTCCGCACCCGCAAGCTCCTGTTCCACAAAAAAGAGATTAACCGGCTCCTTGGCAAGACCCAGCTAAAGGGGTTTACCCTTGTTCCGCTGAAAATGTATTTTAAAAATGGACGGTTAAAGGTTGAAATCGGGCTGGCAAGAGGAAAACATCTCTATGACAAGCGGGAAGATTTAAAAGCAAAATCGGCCAAACGGGAAGTAGAAAAGGCCTTTAAAGAAAAGCAAAGATAGCCACCGCTCTTTATATCGGGGGGCCTTCGTAAAATGCACTCAATGCCCCCCGTTCCCCCGCGTGAAGCGCCTGCAAAGCCGGTTGCTTCACTTATTTTATTTGGGGCCCGTCAGGAAAAACCACCTTCCTGCCCCAAGCCCGCGTGAAGCGCCTGCAAAGCCGGTTGCTTCACTTTTTTTTTTCAGGAGTGACCCATTCGTGTTGCATAAGGCCTCTCTTTTCCGATATAATATAACTACAATCTGAGGGGGGGCGACTGGTTTCGACAGGAGCT
>JACQBY010000158.1 GCA_016201875.1 Nitrospirota bacterium | reverse complement strand
GTTCTTCAAATTCCCCCTTCAGGGAATTTGAAGAAGTTTTTTGGCGTTTAAAAAGAGAATCTTTTCACGGACCTGCGGTTTAAACCCCGCCTTTTCAAAATCCTCCATCCATCGTTCCGGAGTTAAAAAAGGATAATCTGAACCAAACAGAACCCTGTCCTGCAGGATCGAATTGGCGTATTGAATCAGGTTTTGTGAAAAATATTTAGGAGACCATCCCGAAAGATCGATAAAAATATTGCTCTTATGGACAGCCACGGCCAGCATCTCATCCTGCCAGGGGAACGACGGATGAGCCCCAATGATGGTCAGGTTCGGGAAATCGGCCGCAAGGTCATCCAGATAGGGAATCGGCTGTCCGTATTTCAACATCAGGCCATCCCCTCCGGGGACTCCCGCTCCCACTCCCGTCATCCCGGTATGAAATAAGAGAGGGACTTTCAAAGAAGCGCAAGTCTCCCATAAAGGATAAAACCTCCGGTCATTTGGAAAAAAGGCCTGGCAAACCGGATGAAACTTGAGCCCCTTGAGCTTTAACTTCCTGATCGCCCGCTCCGCCTCCAGAATGGCCAGCTTTCCCTTCCAGGGATCCACGCTTCCAAAACCGATAAAAACATCAGGATACCGCCCGACAATCCCCGCCACATAATCATTGGTCACTGCGGGAAGGCCCGTATGGGTCTCTGCATCCCATGCCAGAAGGACCGCCATCATATCCAGTTTTTTGTAATAAGCCGCCATCTCTTCCGCCGATACCGGAGCGGTCTTCTGCTTGAAATATTTCAGCGCATCATCCAGATAATGTCCTCCGGAATCGACAAGATATTCTTTGGTCCCCGGATGGACATGCATGTCAATCGCGATCACCTTTTCCCCTTATTTTGCTTTTTTATCCTTTTTGATTTATATTGAGGATGATTCAAAGAGTATATTACCCTGGCTTTTGAATTTCAATGGCTGATTTCTTCATTCATTTTCATGATTAAGATAGTTAATAATGACGAACCCTTCCGAAAAACATAGGGAGGAGATTCTGAAAGTTCTCGGCAGTCTCAAAGAAAACATTCAGGAAACCCTCGATTTTGCCCTGGACAACATCGACTCCCTCCAGATGGACTCCTATTTTGCCGCTGAAGAGAACTTGGAGCGAATCGCTTCTGGAGTTAACAGGCTTGAAATAGAAGTAGAGGGGAGCTTTAACCGCGACGGCCTCAAACAGCTTGAAACACGCCTTTTTTTTCTCGAAGACCGGTTTGAAGAACTCGATGCGGACCTCCGGCAAAGGCCTGTCCGGCGAAGAAGGCCCCGGATCAGCCTCTTTGATTTTTTCCGGTTTACACAGGGGGAACCACCACCGGGAGCCCCTTCCGGAGAATTCAAGTCTCACCTGGAAGCCTTTGCGGCGTTTAATCTCAAACCGGACGCCCCTCTAAAAACCGTTACAGAGATATTCAGGAAAATGGCGAAAGAGCTCCACCCCGATTCCAGAGGGGGAGATAGAAGCCAGGAACCTAAACTGAGGAAGCTTATCGCCGCATATCAATATATTAAAGAATATTGCCTTTCAAAATAAGGAACTCCCATGGATATTTTGAAACTATTAGAAGAAGACCATAAAAGAATCGTCCAAAAAATTAACCGGCTCCCCGGCTCCCTCTTAAAAGCCAGACAAAACCTGGACGCCCTTCTAAGTCTTTCGGAAGACCTTGAAAAAGAACTCAGCCGGCATGAGAAGATTGAAGATCTTGTTTTTTTTCCTGTCCTGCAGGGAAAAGTTTCAGATCAGTCGCTTCAGTCGCTGATAGATGAGCACAACGAATCTAAAAAGGTTCGTGACCTTTTTATGACGGCCATAGCCGAAATAAAAAGTCTGGGCGACACTTCTCCCCCCGAAAAAATCAAGGAAATGAGCGGCCATGGCTATAAACTCATGCGGATCCTCTCGACCCATTTTACCCGGGAGGATCAGCTTTTATTTCCGATTGCTAAATCGATGCTGACAAAAGAACAATCTGAGGATTTGTGGAAACAAACACAGGCTTACCTGTAAAATCAAAAAAGGAGAATCACGCAATCTATCGGAGAGAGGGTGAATACCGTTTAAGCATTTCTAAAACCTCCCCGACCCTTATTTGATCCTCGGCCGATATTTCTTCTCCTCCAAACCGGAGCCTGTAATATAGATCGGTGATCCATTTTGCCCCGTCATAGAAAGGGGGGCCGACCTGGCGGAGGAAGTCGGAGGATTCTTTTAAAAATTCGAAGGGGGTTTGATGGGGATTCTTATGGAGATGGTAGCGCTCGAGAATCTTCAGCAAACCGGCGTAAAGATCGATACAGGGATCCGTTTTCCTGAAAAATCCCTGAATCCGTTCCGGGAACCCCTTTGCCATAATCCTCAAAAAGATCAGAATCATTAGAAAACCAAAAAGAACCTCGCCGGTTTTTTTATAATCGGAAAGATTATCGATAAAGGCATCCATCCGGGTTTTAAAGAGCTCTCCGGCAAGAAACCCTTTCTTCTGAACTTCATGGGCCATTTCGAGCTGGTCATCGATCGAATAATGGATAAAATAACGGTCCCATTTCAATTTTACCGCATCCATCAACTGGTCAAGAGGAAGAAAGACATCCTTCATTCGGGCCGAAAAAGAGGCCTCGACAGGATTAACCGGCGCCGGGGGGGTCGGATCAAAGGTGATCCAGCCGCTATGCGGAAAAAAAACCTCAACCCAGGCATGGGCATCGCTTTGCCGGACCTTGAAATAGCTTCCGTAAGGATTCCATTCTTCCGGCGAATAGCCGGTCACCAGCCTTGAAGGAATCCCCAGGCTCCGGAGCATTAAGACCATGGCAGTAGCAAAATGTTCACAGTATCCCTTTTTCTGGTAAAAGAGAAAATTCTCCATCGGGGAATGGTCTTTTGAGGGAGACACCGAAAGCGAATAAGCATAATTTCCTTTGAGAAAACTCTCAATCGCCTGAGCTTTTTCGTAGAGGGTATGAGCACTTTCCGTCGCTCTCTCGGCCAGCCGGACCATCCGATCCTTATCGGAAAAAGAATAGTCCGCATAGGTTTGATTTCCCCGCTGATCGGGAAGCTCCGGAAGGGTCATCCTCTGGTCCTCCGGAAAAAGTTCCGGGATTAAAGAAATAACTTTATAGTTTTTTTTAAAACCGGGTTTATATTGAAGCGCCAGGTTCCCCATTTCATCCATATAGAAATTTCGAAAAGGGGATTCCAGCCGGACCGTCCGGCCGGGAGCAAAGAGGACCTGCGTATCCATCGGTTCAACGATATACTCCTGTGCCAGCGGAGCAGGTTGTTTTTGTTTGGACTTTGCCTTCCGCTTTAACAGGGGGTCAGGAATCTCCTCCCCCGAAGAAAGCTGTCGTTGATAATGGAGCGTGTTTTTCCACGACACCCCGTCATAAATATTAAAAGAAGTCCCCCGGATATACATTTTCGAAGGAGGAGCAGAGAGAAAAACCCGCATCACCACAGTCGGGTCGAGTTTCACCGGAGCCATGCTCCCGAAGTCGACTTTCTCGGAGAACCCGCTGGTTCTGATTTCTCCCCCTTCTCCTTTTTTTAAAAACCCGGCGCCGGCTCGCGGGATGATAAAAAAAATCAGGATCGTAAAGATAAAAGAGAAAATCCCCACCCCCAGCGTCGTCAAAAAAAAGGGAAGGGTAATCACCTCTTCAGATTCAAAAGTGTCCGGAAAAGGACTTCCTTCAAGGACCCCGTAAAGACGGTTTCTCTCCTCGATTTCAGCCTTCATCTGGTAAAGAATCATTCCCCAGGTCGCCACCATTAAATAAAAAAGGAGAAAAAAAGCAAAAGAAACTTGAAAACTGAGGGCGGAGGCGGCCAGAATTTGAAGAAAACTGACCAGAAACAACTGAATAAAATCCCTGGACCGATTCAGGGTAAACAGCTTGATCAGCAGGAGGAGGTTCAAAAAATAGGCGCTGGCG
>JACQBY010000030.1 GCA_016201875.1 Nitrospirota bacterium | reverse complement strand
CTGTCTCCTTGTTTGTGGCTCTGTATTGAACCTTTGGTCCCAATATAACCCACGTTGATAAGGGACAGGTCTCTTTTTTAACTGTCAGCCATTATGTCTATAAGATGTTGATTTTTTGAATTCTGGATTCCCGATAAAAACCTTCGGGAATGACGAATTGATTTCTTTGTAAAACCTCTGACATTTCAGAGAGTTTAATCACAGAATGACGTGACCCTGCCTTTGCAATGCCTTTCGTTTTTTAAAATCATCCAGTAGATTTTCCATTATTGTGAAAGAAAAGAAGTTTTACTTGTAATAAACGGCTTGCAAAATATCTCATAATGAGATACCATAATGTGTGCGGATTATTACAAAGAAACGATTAATTGAGTTTGGAAATCGCCATCCTGGCGCAAAGGAACCACTCTCTTCCTGGTACCATATCGTTTCAAAGCGTGACTTTGTTCATTTTGCGGATTTGAGAACGGTATTTCGAACTGTGGATGTAGTTGGAAAACTTACTGTTTTTAATATCGCAGGAAACAAATACCGTTTAATTGTGAGCATCCATTATAATCGGAGAATTGTATACATCCGGCAGGTTCTTACTCATTCAGAGTATAATGCCGGGAAATGGAAGGAATAAAAATGTTGGCAAATTATATTAAAGAAGCTGGAAAAGAGTATAAAAAATTGCGTCTTCTGATTCCGATTGGTGTGTTACGTTCCGAAAAAGATTACGATAAGGCAGTCAAGGTTCTTGACGCGATTCTTGATGAAATTGGCGATGACGAATCTCATATTCTAACAGATTTAGCAGAGACTCTTAGTTTTTTTATTGAAGCCTATGATAAAAAACACTTTCAGATTCCCAAATCAAACCCGAGAAAAATATTGCGTTATTTAATGAACGAGCACGGACTTAAACAATCTGATCTTCCAGAAATTGGGAGTCAAGGAGTCGTATCAGAGTTATTAATTGGTAAACGTGAGTTCAACGCAAGGCAGATATCTAAACTTGTAAAACGTTTTCATGTGCCAGCTGATTTATTTATTTAGTGTCTTTGTTTAAATTGGGTTATACACACCTGAAAACCATTTCAGTAAGTACTTCATTTATCGAAATCTTCCTGGAATCTTCAGTAGGAACAATTTTAAAAACAACATCGATTTCATCCCGCATTCTTTATTTCCACTTCAAAGCTCGATTAACCAAAGTGAATTCGCAATCCCTTTCAATACAAAAAAGGCCATTGTATCCTGCCCGGCCTATCGCCACCTTTTTTAAAGTGCTATCGTCACACGCAAGAAGGTTGCTGGAATTCTAGTGGCAGCCTTGTTTTGGCTTTGGTTTTGAGAGTCAAACAGATTTTCCAACTCTCTTGCCAGATCGTTGTCCTTGCCATTTTTTTCCGCAGCCTCAAAGGCGTTCATGGTAGGACCATAGTACTTTCTAAATGTTGAAACGAATTCCGAGGGTAAGCCCTTAAATCTGAATGTATATGTGTCTCTAACGAAATTAATGTTCTCTCTTTGAACTCCTGCTTTGGTAAAGCGTTCGATAACGTTGTTCTCAATTCCCCACGTCATTGGATTGATGAAGCCTTCAGGTGGAGGAGGAGAAAACGCGGAACTGATTTTTAAGATTTGCGCTACAAGTGTTGGATCATTTGGTATCCAATTTCCCATAACTATACGACCACCGGGCCGAGTCACTCTTACCATCTCTTTAGCCACATCAAAGGGCTTTGGAGCAAACATGGCGCCAAAAATGCTCAGCACAAAATCAAAGGAGCGGTCATTTAGCTCATTCAAATTGCCAGCATCGCCTTCCATGAATCTGCAGTTCGAGAGACCCTCAGCTCTCGCTCGCCGGTTACCGGCCTCCACTAGGTTTTTGGCAATGTCAACGCCCAATACTTCCGCACCCAATCTTGCCGCTGGTAATGCGGTTGTTCCATCGCCACATCCCAGATCCAAAACTTTATGCTCCTTCGTGATTTCAATTTTTTTAACGAGTTCTTCTCCGCTTTCTCTCATGCTCTCTGCAATTCGAGTGAAATCGCCTTTTTCCCAAAGTGCTTTGTTTGGATTCATTTTAATATCTCCCTTCACTATAGCTAAAGTTTCCATGGACGAACGCAGCCATTCTTTGAACTCCGGGATTGCGCAGAAGGGTGCGTTAAATTGGCGTTCCCTATTGCCATGCCTTAAAACCAAGATACTAAAAGACGCCGTTTGATTTGTCCAGTTGTTTTCTAATAACCTTGGGAAATGTGTTTAATTGTTATGGCAGAGAAAAAGATACAATCAAATACAGTAATGAATTACGAAATGCTAATAATAAATCACCCGCTCACTTCCTGATATCAAGCGTCCGCTCAATTTTTAAAACACCGTCGTTGACAACCCGTAATCTTCACTCCATCCTTGTTTGACCGTTTCAAGTCTGTAAGATATCATTAACTTATAAAATGAAATAATTTAAATTTTTCTAAATTTAGAAAATGATGAGTGCGTCTCCGGTTAAACTCCGCGCGCCGGCGGCCGTCAGCCGGACGGCATCCCCCTGATCGAGCCGGCCGGCTCCTTCGAGAAAGGCCTGGCCTTTCGCAATATAGAGGTGGACAAAACGGGCATCCGGGACCTGAACCACAACCTGGTATCTTCTTTCACTCCCGGCAGGGTCTTGTCATTCTGTGATTAAACTCTCTGAAATGTCAGAGGTTTTACAAAGAAGTTAATTCGTCATTCCCGAATGTTTTTATCGGGAATCCAGAATTCAAAAAATCAACATCTTATGGATTCCCGCTTTCGCGGGAATGACGATTTATAGCGGACCTTGACGTGACCCTGAGGGCTATCCCCCTGACCGCTTCATTCAGAGTCTTTTCTGATAGTTGTTTGCATATCCGGGTTAATAGTCTATAATTTGTTTTAATGATTATCGGCGTTCCCAAAGAAATTAAAGTTCATGAATACCGTGTGTCGATTATCCCGCGAGGGGTGCGGACTCTCGCGGAGCAGGGTCATTCCGTTATGATTGAAAAAGGGGCGGGCGAGGGGAGCGGTATTTCGGATGACGAGTTTGTTTCAGCCGGAGCAAAACTCGCTTCCAAAAAAGAGCTTTTTAATCAGGCCGACCTGATTTTAAAAGTCAAAGAACCCCACCCGGAAGAGGTCTCTCTTTTCCGGAAAAATCAGATTCTTTTTACCTATTTGCATCTTGCAAGCGCTCCTTCTCTGGCAAAATCACTTATTGAAACAGGAATAACCGGTATTGCCTATGAAACGATTCAACTTCCGGACGGAAGGCTCCCCCTTTTAATGCCGATGAGCGAGGTCGCCGGGAGACTTTCTGTGCAGGTGGGCGCCTTTTATTTGCAAAAAGCGTTTGGAGGAGCAGGGGTTCTCTTATCCGGTCTGGCAGGGGTTCCCCGGGGAGAGGTGGTCATCCTCGGAGGGGGAACGGTCGGTTCCAACGCCGCCCGGATGGCAATCGGTCTTGGAGCAAACGTGACGGTCCTCGATGATCAGGCCGACCCTTTGCGAAGACTCGAGCGGGAATTCCCCGGGCAGATCCATACCCTGATCTCTTATCCCGAAACCATTAAAGAGCAGGTGGCCAAAGCGGACCTTCTGATCGGAGCCGCCCTTGTTCCGGGGGCCAAAGCCCCTTTTCTGGTTTCAAAAGCGATGATTGCTAAAATGAAAAAAGGGTCTGTGGTGGTCGATGTCTCCGTAGACCAGGGGGGGTGTTTCGAAACGACCCGTCCGACCACCCATAAAGACCCGGTGTATGAGGTGTCGGGAGTGATCCATTATGCGGTGACGAATATGCCGGGAGCGGTCCCCAGAACCTCTACCTTTGCGCTGGCAAATGCCACGATTCCTTATCTTTTAAAATTGGCCCATTCAGGGGTTAAAAAAGGGATCAAGGAAGATCAGGCCTTATTAAAAGGGGTGAACTTCCGCGAAGGAAAAGTGACTCACCCCGCTGTCGCTCAAGCCCTGGGCTGCGCATACGAACCTTTGTTAGGATCCTGACTTAACCTGAGCCAATTTACTTCTCGCAGAGGCACGGTATTTTACTTGGTTGTTTCCATAGATTCAGGCCTGAAGCCACGCGTTTGATTAGGCGGATAACTAGCATCCGTTATTCTTTTTGGTTTGCGCCGGCTGCTTCGTGCGTAAATCAGCTCAGGTTAAGTCTGTTATTTTGAAAGGAGTTACTTTATTCCCGCCTTATACGGCTACACCTCAGGTCTTAAACCGAACCAGCTCCGCAGACTGACGCAACTCTATCGCAGAAAAAACCTCCCTTCGCAGATCATTTCTCCCGAACTGGCAAGAACCTTAACCGAACTGTCGAATGAAGTCAGGCGGCAGATCGGCCTTTTAATCCAGAGGCAGGGAATGATCGAGGCGGTGATTGTCGGCGACGAACGGGAAATCGTCCTTCCCGATTTAAGCGCTTACCGGCTGGGGGGAAAGCGCCTCCGGGGGCTCCGGTGCGTTCATACCCACCTGAAGCATGAACCGTTGACCCAGGACGATCTGACCGATCTTTCCCTCCTCCGGCTCGATCTCATGGCGGTGATCGAAGTCCTTGAAAGCGGCCTCCCAGGGAATATCCAGGTTGGACATCTGGCGCCCCCTGCGGCGCCTCCCGACGGCGAGAGCAAAGTGACTGAACTTCTCCCCCTGGCTCCTTTTCATCAGTTTAATCTCGAATGCGATGAATTTATCGCCGGTCTTGAAAAGAGGTTAAGCGGGACCGGAGCCCCTATCAATGTCCATGACAGGAGGGAGAGAGGCCTTCTCGTCAGTGTTTCAACCGGTTCAAGATTTGAACAGGAAGATTCCCTGGAAGAGCTCAAAGAATTGGCCCGCTCTGATAATGTCAATGTTCTCGATACGATCATGCAGAGGCCCAAACAGCTTCATCCGAAATATTTAATGGGCTCCGGAAAAATCAAAGAGGTGATGATCAAAGCTTTGCAGGAGGGGGCCACACTTCTGATCTTTGACCAGAATTTAAGCCCCGGCCAGGCCAAGGCGATCGGTGAAATTTCGGAGATGAAGGTGATAGACCGCAACCAGCTGATTCTCGATATTTTTTCTCAGCGGGCGAAGAGCCGCGAAGGGAAGGTCCAGGTCGAACTGGCCCAGTTGAAATATCTTCTTCCCAAGCTTTCCGAGCGAAGCACCGATCTTTCAAGGCTTACGGGGGGAATCGGAGGGAGAGGCCCCGGAGAAACCCGCCTGGAGATCGACCGGAGAAGGGTCCGGGAGAAGATCGGCAGGCTCGAAAAGGAACTCCGCACCCTTTCGATGGGGCGTGAACAGCGGAGAAGCCGAAGGAGGGAGAGCGCGATCCCGATTATCTCCATTGTGGGGTATACCAATGTTGGAAAATCGACCCTCCTTAACGTATTGACCAAAAGCGATGTCAAAATGGAAGATCTCCTTTTTGCTACGCTCGATACCTCAAGCCGGAGGCTTCGGTTCCCGCGGGAGAGGGAGGTGATCATTACCGACACGGTCGGTTTTATCCGCGACCTTCCCAAAGACCTTTTTGCGGCATTCGCGGCGACCCTTGATGAATTGCAGGACTGCGACCTGTTAGTCCATGTCGCCGATATCTCGAACCCGAGGCTGGAACAGCAGATCGAGGCTGTGGAGGCGATTCTTACCCGGCTTCACCTTGAAAACAGGCCGAAACTCCTCGTTTTAAATAAAATCGACAAAGTCGATCCTGAAACCGCCAAAAACCTCTCAAACCGGTTGAATGCCATCCCTATTTCAGCCCTTCAGCCCGACACCCTCAAGCATTTACTCTCTGTGATGGAAGAAAAAGTTTTTTCTTCGCGAAACTTTTCGGAATAAGAAGGGTTTAAAAAATATGTGGACGGGAAGGAAAACCCCCTTACAAGCGGCCAAAAAAGCTGAAACCGATCCGGATGCCATTTTAATGCTTAAATATAAGGCGGGAGACGAAAAGGCATACGAAGTTTTATTTCATAAATATTTTCGATATGTGATGAATCTTTCGCTCCGTTTTTTTGACCATGAATCTCAGGCGGAGGAGATGGCGCAGGAGGTCTTTACCCAGGTGTATCTCGCAAAAGGGAGCTATGAAGCCACGGCGAAATTTAAAACCTGGCTATACCGGATTACCTTCAATAAATGTTTAAATGAAAAACGAAAAGGGATGTATCAGTTTCCGGTCGATTCGATCGATGAGGGGTTCGAAGATGAAGAGGGGGGAAAGTTCAACCGGGAATTAGAGGACCGATCACAGGTGACCCCCCTTGAAAATCTGGAAAAAGCTGAACTGGAGAAGATGTTTAAAAAAGCCCTCGACCGGTTAACCGAACCCCAGAAGCTCTCTTTTATCCTGAGCCGCGATGGGGGCCTTTCTTACGCAGAAGTGGCTCAAACAATGCAAATTTCTGAAAATTCAGTGAAATCTCTAATCCACCGGGCCAATGTCTCTTTAAAAAATAGTTTAAGGGAGTTTTTTGCAAATGAATAAAGGGAACCCTTTCATAAATTGCGGGGAGATTCAGGAAAACTTAACCGCTTTTCTCGATTTAGAGTTATCTTCGAAAGAGCGGGAATCGGTGAAGGAGCATCTTCTTGTCTGCCCGGCCTGTACGGGGGAATTTAACGAATTAAAGAAAGTCGGCCAATGGGCCCAGCTGGTTCAGGCGGAGCCCGACCTCTATTTTCAAAAACAGGTTTACCGGCTTATCCGGTCGGGAAGACAACCCGTCGAGGCAGAAGGTTATTCAGCCCCATGGCGCTGGAATCTGTTTTATTCGCCGTCATTTAAAAAAGGGGCGCTGGCGTTTGTTTTTCTTCTGACGGTTGTCAGCGCTTATTTTGTCGGATATTTCTCAAGGCCTCTATCGGTTGCCGATAATTTTGGAATCCCCAGGCAGGATCTTGAAAAAATCAATCAGGAGATCGATTTTTATAAAGAGTACGAGATGATCCACCAATTAGATCTTCTGAAAAAGATGGACCAAAAACATGAGGATCAAAAACTATGAAAAAAACGTTTGTCGTGATACTGAGTTTAACACTGTTTCAACTCTATCCTTTTGTTCAAACGGCCTCCGGAGCATCGGCCGGCTGGCGGGTAGCACAGGTCGAACGGCTCTCTCCCGAAGAGAGGGAGCGGGTGAAAAAAAATTATGAGGAATTTAAAAAATTATCGCCAGAAGAAAAAAACCGGCTAAAACAGAGATACCAGGAATTTAAAAACACCCCTTCCAGTGAAAAGGAAAAGATCCGGGAGAAGTATCATCAGTTTGAAAACATGACCCCCGAAGAGCGGCAAAATCTTGAAAAAAATCTCAAATAGTGAGGATCGGGTCTCTTTTTTTCTTTATCAGGTTATGCTATAGTCTTTCCTATGAAATTGTTAAAAATTATTTATCATTCGGGTTTCTTTTTTATTCTGATGTTTCTGGCGGTCTCTTCTCCGGGGTTTTCCGGGGATTCTCAAACAGTGATCGGTCATTCCGAAGTCGAAATTTTATCCCCTAAACCGGAGGAGATTCTCCCTGCCGAAGAAGAGGTTAAGATTACCTATCAGATAGCCCACGGCCTTCAGGATAATGGAGACCATGTTCATGTCTACCTGGATGGTGAAAATGCCGGGACCGCAAAAAAATCGCCCCGCTCTCTTGGAAAATTGTCGCCGGGGAAGCATACGGTGGTCTTAAAGGTTTCAAATCGTGAGCATGAACCGTTGAATATCGAAGCTTCAGTGCAATTTGAAGTCTCTTCAGCGCCGCATCGTTAAAAATGGAGTTTGAACTATGTTAAAAGAAACAAAATTTATCTGGATGGACGGCAAAATGATCCCCTGGGGGGAGGCAAAAGTCCATGTGTTAACCCACTCGCTTCATTATGGGCTGGGTGTTTTTGAAGGTATCCGTTGCTACAAAGGGGATCAGGGGCCGGCGATTTTTAAACTGCGGGAACATATTGAACGTCTTTTTAATTCCGCCCATATTACCCGGATGAAGATTCCCTTCAGCCAGAAGGAAATCGTCGATGCGACGGTAGAAACGATTAAAGTCAATGAACTGGAAGAAGGGTATATCCGTCCT
>JACQBY010000149.1 GCA_016201875.1 Nitrospirota bacterium | reverse complement strand
GTTCCAGCAACTTCTGATAAATTTCAATCCCTTTATCATAATGCCCCTGCTTAATATAAAGTTGAGCCAAAGCAACCGTGTCGAGATTTTCTGCTTTTATTCCATCTTTCTCGGGGAGGGGCTTCTGTTGAACAGATCCGTTAGGAGACGCGAGAGGTGCAGGGGCAGGTGTCGCGGGGGGGGGAATGATCGCCTCTTCTTTCATCAGATCCGAAAAATCGATCGCTTTCCCGAAATCAACCGGCCCCTGATCTCCAGCCGGCTGAAGATCTTCCGCCGGATTGATCATTAATTGACTCTGATTAAGATTTGAAACATTGGCCGGAACAGGAGGAGAGACTTGTGGGGGTTCCGGTCTTCCGGTCTTTGGTTCACTTGCACGGAACGATTTGTCCGCGATCGAGTCACAGGTCGAAGGGGTCGACGGATCCACAGGTCGGACAGGAAGAACCGCTTCAGGCTGGGGTTGAACAATTTTCTGAACAGGTTCGATTTTTTGTTCTACCACAGCTTCTACCGCTGCAACCGGTTTTTCATCCATTGCAGGGGGAGTGAGCGGGCTTAGCTCCTGAACAGGCTTCCCTTTGAACACTTCTGCCGGAGCTTGCGCTGTCGCTATTTTGGCCCCTTTAATCTTTTTGAGCAAGGCCTGAGCATCCGCATCTTTTGAATTAAAGAAAAGAATCTGATTGCAACATTTCTCCGCCTCTGAAAAGGACTTTTCTTCAAAATAAATCAGGGAGAGGTTTTTATTGGCAACGATATTATCCCCGTTGATCTTGATAACCTGTTCAAAGGCTTCCCGGGCTTCCTTCTTTTTTTTCTGATCCGAATAAATTCTCCCCAGAAGAACTATTGCGCCAATAAATGTGGGATGAATTTTTAAACCGGGTTCCAATATCATTAAAGCCTCATCCAGCATTCCAGCTTTATAATATTCTTCCGCAAGATTTAAAAAAACCTTGGAGTTGGGGTCCTTCTCGAGTTTTACGCTCAGCTTTTCAACTTCGGGAGAAAGGGTTCCCGTGGGTTTTTCAGGCATAAATTTCCCTTACATAATAAGGAATTACGTTATTTTATGATAACAAATCTACATCAAAAGTCAAGTTGCGGGGTTTTTATCCTTTCTAAATCTTGAGTCAGTGAATGAATTCATGAATTTTATCAAAAATGTTCTCTGCAACTTTTTCTTTCGAAAGAAGAGGAAACTCCTCTTTTTTTCCATTCCGGTCGAAGAATATAACGATATTGGTATCAGAACCGAATTCCGCCCCCTTCAGAGTAATATTATTGGCAACCACCAGGTCAAGAGACTTTTCTTTCAGTTTTTTCAAAGGATACGCATCTGAAGGATCCGTTTCAGCGGCAAAACCGACTAACACCTGCTCTCTTTTTAATTTTCCCAACTCTTTAAGAATATCTGTTGTTTTGACAAGTTCAAGGGTGAACTCATTCCCATCCTTTTTGATTTTATCGGAGGAGGGGCGTCTGGCTTTATAATCGGCTACTGCCGCGGCCATAATCAAAATATCGGTCGTTTCAAAAACTTTAAAAACAGCCGCCGCCATCTCCTCTCCCGTTTCAACATAAATGGTGTCAACGCCAGGCGGGGGCTTTAAGAAAGTCGGGCCTGAAATCAGCGTCACTCTGGCCCCCCGTTCGGAAGCCTCTTTAGCGAGCGCATAGCCCATTTTGCCCGAAGACCGGTTAGAGATAAAACGGACAGGATCAATCGGCTCCAGAGTCGGGCCGGCGGTCACACAGACTTTTTTTGAAACCAGATCCTCTTTTTTTTTAAAAAACCTCTCCATCTCATTTAAAATGACACTTTCGGGGGCAAGCCTCCCCTCTCCCGTTTTACCCGACGCAAGGAGACCTTTTTCCGGCCAGGCAAAACGGACCCCTTCTTTGACCAGGACCTCGACATTTTTTTCTGTTGCCGGTTTCGTCCACATCTCACCATCCATGGCCGGTGCCATTAAAATCTTTGCGGCAGAAGCCAGAACAAGGGAACTTAACAGATCATCGGCAACGCCATTGGCAATTTTAGCGATGCAGTTCGCTGTGGCCGGAGCGATAACAATCAAATCAGCCCATTCTGCAAGGGTAATATGGGCCATTTCATGGGTGGGCATAAAAAGATCGGTATAAACGTTCTGGCCGGAGAGGACTTGAAATGAGAGGGGTGTGACAAATTTTTGGGCGGCCTTTGTCATCACCACTTTCACATTTGCCCCGTTTGCCTTGAGTTGGCGAAGCAACAGGAGCGCTTTATAAGAAGCGATGCTTCCTGTCACTCCAAGGAGGATATTTTTATCTTTCAGCATTCCCTGAAATTTTTATTCCCCTTCCGGTTCTTTTATTCCTGAATCGTCGACATAAACACTTAAATCCTTCTTGATCTCCGTTACCATTTCCCCTTCTCTGGCGATCATGGCCTGGGTTTTTAGCTCTTCTTCTCTCACCCTCCTGGCCTCTTTTTGGGCCTGACGGGCCTCTTTTCCGGTAAAAAAAACCACCCTGTTCTCTAAAATTTCTTCCACGGCAACGGTCGTCGCCTTTTCATATCTTGTGTTCGCCGGGGCAGTAGGAGACTCTATAATCTGCCTTGCCCGCTGGGCAGCCATAATAACAAGGCGGTGCCTGCTGTCTATTTTTTTATTTTCAAGAACGATCGGTAACGTGATAATATCCTGCATTTCAAACTCCTTCTTTTGCTTTAATAAAGGTTTCCTCAATCCATGAAAAATTCATGCGTCTCATTTTAATTCGTTCGGCAAGAATGATCGCTTTAAGGTACTCCAGCGCCTGCTCAAACTGATCATTGATAATTAAATAATAATACTCCCGGTAACTCCATATCTCTTCTCTCGCCTTCTTCAACCTCCTGGAGATTTCTTCGGTAGAGTCCGAATTTCTTTCCACCAATCTTTCTTTTAGAATCTCAAATGACGGAGGAAGAATGTAAATATAAACCCCCTCCTTGTATTTTTTTTTTAATTGCATGGCTCCCTGGGGATCGATATCAAGAAGAACGTCATGCCCCTGTTTTTGCAAGGACATGGTCTGGTTCCGGGATGTGCCATAGAGGTTCCCGTGAACTTCGGCGTATTCTAGAAACTCATTGTTTTCAATCATCTCCCTGAACTGAGGCTTGTCGATAAAAAAATAATCTTTTCCGTCGATTTCTCCCTTTCGGCTCTGGCGGGTCGTGAACGAAACGGAGTTTTTTAAATTCGGCACTTCTGCCACAACCCTTTGACAGAGGGATGTCTTGCCTGCGCCTGACGGGGCGGAAACAATGAAAAGCTGGCCATGTTTACTCATTCCTTCGTTCATTCCTTTTTTCCTCTTTTATCCTTTTTCCCTGTCATTCTGGCCTCTTTATTCGACATTTTGAACCTGTTCCCGGAGGATTTCAAGCTCTTGCTTGATCAATAGCGTTGTGGCGGTTCCGCCGGTCTTTGAGACCACGGTGTTCATTTCCCGGTTCATTTCCTGAAGCAAAAAGTCCATCCCGCGTCCGGCGGGTTCGTTCCCTTCAATCATTTTTTTAAATTGCTCCAGATGGCTCGACAGCCTTGTCATCTCTTCCAGAACATCCATCCGGTCAGAAAAAAAAACGACTTCCTGTGCGATCCGTTGAGGATCGACTTCTATCGTGCTTTTTAATTCATCAATCTTTTTCAATAGCCGTTTTTTATAATTTTGAATGGCCATCTCGCGATAATCCGCGATTTCCTTTATTTTTTCTTTAATTAAAACAAGACGGGAAATAAGGTCTCTGGCAAGCGCGGCTCCCTCTTCTTTTCTCATCTTCTCAAGACCGGTCATCGCTTCATCCAACACCCCGTCAATATGTTCGCCAAGTGCCTTATAATCAACGGGAGGAGTTTTTTGCACAAACTTATCTTGAAAAGCAATCAAATGGGACAACGAAATATCTTCGGCAATTTGAAACTTTTTTTTTAACTCTGACAACTCCCGGAAACATTTCTCAACAAGATCCGTATTAAAAAAAAATTCTGTGAGATCTTGAGGAATATTTTGTATAGACACTTCACAAAAACGATGATTGACAGATTTTATCTCCAAATCAAGTTTGCTCTCATTTAGTTGAAAATCGGCTTTACCATATCCGGTCATGCTTTTGATCATAATATTAAGATGACTCGTGAAATTAAGCGGGTGACGGGACTTGAACCCGCGACACCAAGCTTGGGAAGCTTGTACTCTACCAGCTGAGCTACACCCGCATTTGGATTATACCCAAACCCTGAGCTTTTGATCCCGGAGACGATAACTGAGAGGAATTATAAAGAAATGGCGGGGCTTAATCAAGCCTTTCGATCGTTTTTTTGCCGAAGTTGAGAGATTTTTTTGGAAACATCCCGGTAATTGACGTCTACTTTGTAAATATCGCTTAAAACATTCATGGCGTCTTCAAAATTATTCTGAAATTCATAAAGGGTTGCCAGTTCATATTTTAAACTATGGATCTGGTCGGAATTAAGGTGTTGAAATTGTATGGCCTGAGTGATTTGCTCAATCGCCAGTTTCGGCAGCCCATCTTCCAAATAAAACTGAGAGAGGAGAATAGCGGAATCGACCGCCCGGATCTCTCCCTTAATGGCAATCTGAAGCTCGCCGATGGCTTCTGTCCTTAAGCCCATTTCCTTATAGGCAATCCCCAGATTAAAATGGGTTTCAAAATCCTTTTCCCCGATGTTGTCCTGGATGCCTCTCTGAAATTCTTTGATGATTTTTCCGAAATCATCATCGCTGAACGCCTCGTCGGCGGGAGGCTGGCTCTCCACCTTGAAATCTTCTTCTAGTTCGCCCGCTAAATTCACAAAATCGGTCTTTTCGGTTTTATCCAGGATCGTCGTTTTCAATTTGATCTTTCCGGGGGTAAACGAAGCAGGCGCTTCGCCTCCTGTCTTCTCTTCAGTTAAATCCAGCAGAGAATCGAATTGACCCGCCTCCGCAAAGGGTTGAGAGGATTCAAGCGAGGGATCAGGGGTCAGTTCCATCTCCGGCTCATTGAGTTCGCCGGACACTTTTTTCAACTTCATTTTGGCCAGGGCATTATCGGGGGCAAGCTTCAGAATCGTCTCATAAATAATTTTCGCCTCCCCCAGGAGCCCTTGCTGGACATAAAACTCTCCTTCAGCCAATTTTTCTTTAATTTTCTCGTCATCTATTTTTTGAACTTGATTTTCCGGTTGAACCTGGTTTTCCAATGCAAGGCCGGCAAGGCTTTGGCCATTACTTTCTTTAAGGTCCGGAGGATTCGTCATCTCTATCCCCGGAAGAGAACCGCCTTCCCCTTTTGCCATAACGATTTCCTGAAGTAATCTCTGAGCGTCAGGATTACTGGGGTCGGCTTCTAAAACCTTTCTTAGTTTCTGCCCGGCCTTTCCGTATACCTTATATTTGATCAGCCCTTCGGCTTCTGCAAGCAAAGAGGTTAAGTCGACTTCGGCGCTTTCTGTTTGGATTTCTTTCACGGGCGTTTCAGCAAAGCTCTCCACGGCCGCCTTATCGGGAGGGCTTGAAGTTTCCTGAACAAGAGGCGTATTGGCCCCATCGCCCATATTAAACTCCATCGGCTGCAATGAGTCAAAAGATCCGGGTGGGTTTTGAAATCTTTCCGTTTGAAGGGATCCGGAAGGCGCCTCCGTCACGGGAGAAGCCTTATACTCTGCCAGTAATTGAGCTGCCTGAGAATTCCCTGGATCTAAAGCCATCGCCTTCCGAAGAATTTCTTCCGCTTCAAAGGTTTTATTACCGGCTTTATAGGTAGCGGCTATTTGAATATATTGTTCAACCGCATCTTTTTTTGCCCCTTCTCTCAAACAGATTTCAGACAGCTTGAGGCGCATGGGAATATTTCCGGGATCGAGATTGACAATTTTTTTATAAATCTGTATCGAATCTTTATGAAACCCCTTTTTAGTATAAACCTGGATCACTTTCAGGTATTCTTCAATGGCGTTGCCGATGAGCCCCCTGTCGGCGTCCAGATCGGCCAGCTTAATATAAATATCAACATTATCGGGTTCGATTTTGATAATTTTTTTGTAGACTGCGATTGTTTTAAGCGAGAAACCGCCCTGATCGAATGCACTGGCGGCTTTAAGGTAGGACGAAACGGCTTCAGAGTTATTGTTTTTCTTTAAATACAAATCTCCTATTGTATTATAAATATTTCCGTCATTGGGAGTCTCTTTAATCAGCTTTTGCCACTCTTCAATGGCTTTGTCGACCTGGCCCTTGACGGCGTATTTTTGCGCGTTTTGAATGATCGTTGTTTTATCTAAGGCCAAGACTTTCCCCTTATTGATGAGACCCGAAGGCTATAAGAAAAAGTAACACAGGATAGGGGGTTCGTCAAGAAACGGAAAGGAACAAAAAAAGAAGAACCAGACAAAGGGCCCCGTTAACAACGGGGCCTCAGGTAATAAAAAAAATAAAAAGTGATGCCAGCAGTCAAACTACTTTGCTGCAGGAGGCGCGGCAGGCGCTTCGGCAGATGGAGCCGTAGAAGGGGCAGATGCCGCAGGAGCAACGGCTTCAGGAGCCTTGGGAGCCTCCGCCTGTTTTTCATAACAGCCCGCTAAAATAAGAACAGACAAGCCTGACAGTAAAAGCATACCGGAAAATAATTTTTTCATTTGATTCACCCCCTTTATTCCGAAAATTAAATGGTTTTAATTTGTCTGTGTTTAAATCGATCTTGAATTTCCAAGAAACCCAAAACACAAAAAACACTCAAAACGCATAATTAAGCAATCACAATTTATAACAAAACTATAAGAATAGTGTCAAGTTTTTTCCCAGAATTTTTATTTACTATCCACACCTGAGCCCTTCTTAACGGTCAGAGGGAGAAGCCTCTTGTTTGGAAACCAGTAAAACCGCTACGGATCCAATCGTCACCTTGCTCCGCATTTGCACCGGAATATGCTTTGCATCATCGGTAAACCAGACCGTAATATCTCCCTTATTGAGAAAAATCCCTTCATATTTTGCCATTGCAACAGTTTTAACCGTAATAAAACTTCCTATCGGGGTTTCAATCGCCTCTTTTCCAATCACCTTGATTTCGAGGTCCCAGTTTTTGCCTCCTTCATAAACTTTTATAAAGCTGGATTCTCCGGGAGGAGGAAATTCCAGCGTCCGAAAGAAATAAAGGACTGAAAGGGCATCCTGAGCCCCCGGTTCAATATTAAAAGTTTCTTCCTTTCCCTCCTCTACCTGCAATACTTTATGGTTGACCTGATCGTAATGGACTTCACGACTTTTAACCCTTCTCCCCTCTCTCTGATACATTTTAAATTCCAGGGGAACTAAATTTTCTGTGTCGATAAAGGATTCTATCTTATCTTCCACGGGGAAGAAACGTGAAATAAAATCATTGGACCTTGCAATCGATGTGATCGGAACGGCCTTGTTCGATCCGATCATCACCGGTTTTCCAACTTCGAGGATTGCCGTCCCCGCATTCATCCCCATCCATTTTATGGAAAACTCCAGCCGTTCACCCGATGGGAAAGAATAGAGAACCTTTCCTTCCTGCTCGTTGATCATAGAAGAAAGCGCCTTCATCTCTTTGCCAAAAAACGGGATAAAAAAAAGAAAACCGAATAAAAACAGAGATATCGCCGGGAGATGAACTCTTTTTATCATGTAGGACTTAATCCCAAATAAATATTGCCTGGCCTGTTGAGATGATAGACAGCGAACCGGTAATTGTCAAGGAAGGTCCGGTATTAGGGAAGTCAGGGGAAGCGATAACTGGCATGAATGCCGTACAAATCCAAAGAGCTCTCGGGTTGAATAACTGTGCCTACGGGAGTCCCATTCTGAGTCACCGATTCTTTTTGCGATGGAGAGAACCGATAAGAATCATATACAGCCGCTATTTCCCAGCTGGAGTTCAGTTGGTATCCCATACTCAGGTATAAACTGACCTGTTTTCCCGGGTGCAGAGGAGGGTTCTGGTCGAAACCTAATCTATTGATTTGGGCATCTTCAAAAGTATAAAAAGGGAGCTTCCCTCCGAAATTCATCCATAAACGTTGGTTCCGATAACCAGGATAAGAAACTCCGGGGCCTATTTTTAGATAAAATATGTCATAAACTTCAACCTGATCCGAGTTCGAAAACGGATTTTTGATGCTTCGCCTCCAGCGATCCCATCCAAGCCCGGTTTTCAGATCAAGAAGAAGGCCCGATGGCAAGGGATAGCGCCAGGTCAAACTCCCTTCATTCTGAAGGCCGGAATATCCGGTATCGGTGGTCACAGGAGTTCCTCCCCAGGTCTGTCCGTCATAGTTGACGCTACCCCCGTAAAGTTTACCCGAGTAACCGAATAAAAACGGGTCCTTTCGGATCTGATCCAAGTGCAGCCATGCGGCGACTCTATAACCTTTTTCTTCCAGAACCTGCCGGCCTGCAGAATCAAATTCTTTCCAAGAAAAATATTCGGGCCCCGCTCCCACAGAGACCCATGTAAGAGCATAACCTGATCCGCCATCAAAAAGGATTGTGATAAAAAATAAAATGCCTAAAAAAGGTTTATTCATCATTTTATAAGTCAATTTAGCAGGATTGGGGATTTTTATCAAAAAAAAAGGAAGACGCTTCCCCTGTTTTTCCTGAATTGACTCTTTAGCCCGACCTGGAATAGAATAAAAACAAATTCCACAATTGAGGTAGACCAACATGCTTCCCATATCGATTTTGATGACCAAAGAGATCAAAAAGATCAATGCAAAAGCGACCGTTTATGAGACCGCCCTTTTAATGAAAACCCATAAAATCGGCTCTCTCCTTGTTGAAGAAGGTCATGAGTGTATTGGAATTGTGAGTGAGACAGACCTGGTCAGAAAAGGGCTCGCCGAATCGGTTGATCCGCATAAAACCACTATCGACTCGGTGATGAGTTCTCCCGTAATCTCCATTGATATCAAAAGATCTCCTAAAGAGGCGAATGATATCATGAGCGAACGGGGGGTCAGACATCTTGCCGTCACCGAGTTTGGCAGGATCGTCGGCATGCTTTCTGTCAGGGATCTGCTGATCTATTTTAAAAATGCCTTCTAACGGCGGCTTCCCGTCCGCGCCCCTGGCGAGCGAGGTTGATCCGGGCCAAACCCCCTGGTGGAAAGATGTCACCCGGTACCAATGGCTCATCCTTTTCGTGGCCTGGCTCGGCTGGGTCTTTGACTCCATGGACTCTACCCTCTACGCCATGGTCCTCCAGCCTGCGCTTCACGAACTTTTAGGCTCCCATTATTCAAAAGAGAGCATGGAATGGTACGGCGGGATCATCTTCTCGACCTTTTTGATCGGATGGGCTCTGGGAGGGGTCTTATTCGGCATCCTTGCCGACACTATCGGCCGGACCAAAACTTTAATTTTTACCATCCTGATCTACTCTCTTTTTACCGGATTGGCCGCTCTTTCGCAGAACTGGTGGCACCTGATGATTTACCGGTTCATTACCGCTCTGGGAATCGGAGGAGAATGGGCCGCCGGAGCTTCGCTGGTCGCCGAAATCTGGCCTGAATCAAAAAGGGCAAAAGCGGCCGGAATTCTTCAATCGGCCTGGGCCGCCGGGTTTTTTCTTGCCGCCCTTGCCTCCCTCCTTTTCGGAGCATACGGATGGCGGATCCTTTTCGTCGTCGGCATCCTCCCCGCACTCGTCACCCTTTTAATCCGTTTTATGGTCAAAGAACCTGAAAAATGGCTCCGGGCAAATGAAACCCGCAGGGCCATTCTGACAGAAAGGCCGGAATATGAAAAAGAACTTTTGGCGTTCAGCCTGACCCGCCTGTTTAATAGGAAGCTCAGGTGGCATACGCTCGCGGGATCGATCCTTGCTTTTGTGGCGGTATTCGGCTTATGGGGAGCGACCAACTGGACGCCGACGTTGATCCGGGAATTGCTCGCCTCGGAAAATCTTAATCAGGAAGCGGTAAACCGGTATGTCAGCTACGCGGTGATGTGTCTGAACGGAGGGGCCCTGGCCGGTTATCTGGCTTTTGGCCCTATAGCAGACCGGTTCGGGAGAAGGCCTGCCTTTTTCTTCATGTGTCTGGGAAGTTTGATCATGATCCCCGTCACCTTTTTGATACCGAGGGATTACGCTATTCTTTTATGGTTGCTTCCTGTCTTAGGTTTTTTTACCAATGGAATATTCAGCGGTTTTCCGATCTATCTTCCCGAGCTTTATCCCACCTCCATACGGGCAACCGGCGTAGGGTTCTGTTTTAATATCGGAAGGGTTCTCGCCTCGGCAGGCCCGTTCGTCAAAGGATACCTTGGCACCCTCTTCTCCCCCGGAAAGGCGGTCAGTCTGATCGGCCTGGTCTATCTTTTGGGGATGGTCACCCTTCTCTTTGCTCCGGAGACAAAAGGGAAGCCTCTGCCCGATTAAGACCCATCCTGTTTTGAGGTTATTTTCTGATTAAACTCTTCTAAGGCTTTTCCCTTAAGGGGGTTCTCCTTGCCTGCCAGAATCTCTCGGATCGCAGTGACTTCTCCCCGTGAAAAACGGACCCCGTAAAGAATATGCTCCTCAAAAGCTTCATAGGCCATCGGCGCAACCGCTTTGGCCATCATGGCCATCACCTCTCCATAAACCTGGATCTCCTTCTGGGCATGATGGTCCATTCTAAGCCGTAAAAAATGAAACAGGTTATGAAGGTCGATCTGCCAGTACCACTGGGTGTAGAGACTCAAGGGGAGGTTGATCCGGGCTAGTTCTCTGGCCACATCATCTTTAATCATCTCTTCGTAATTGGCATAGACCGAAACCTGGTCCCGCTTTAAGACTTCGATGACTTTCTTCTGCAGTTGGGGAGGAACCTCCTCTCCCCGGCCCTGTTTGTTGGTTGTGCTTTGATGGCGGATATCCTCTTTTGCCGGAATATAAAATTCGTCTGCCATCACGCTGTACCGGCCTGAAATTTCATTTAACCTGGCGGTTCGATGGCGAATCCACTGCCGGGCGACAAAAATCGGCATTTTGGCATGAAAGGTTAAAATCACCTGTTCAAAAGGAGAGGTATGGAGGTTTTTCATCAGGTAATTGATGAGGCCTTTATCTTCGCGAACCGTTTTCGTTCCGGTGCCGTAAGAAACCCTGGCAGACTGGACGATCCTCTCGTCTCCCCCCATATAATCAACGAGACGGACAAACCCTTTATTGAGAACGGTAAATTCCTTATCAAGGATTGCTTCGGCGGCGGGAATAGTGATATGGGCCATGCGTAAAAACCTTCTTTCAATTTAAAATAATTTAATCTGCCATTTTTATACCATAATTTGCGCAAAGATCACAACCAAAAGGTCCTCATGGACATTGGCTTTTAAAACGGTTACACTCCCTTCTATTATTTAAATGGAGCCCTGATGAAAACAGTACGGCTAGACCCGGCCAGGCTTTTAAAAAAAATCAAAGAAGAATACCCCCACATTCAAAAAAAAGTCCGCCATACCCCCATGATTGAAACCTCTCTCGGAATTCCGGAATTGAAACTCCCCGTCCATCTGAAACTTGAAAATTTTCAAAAAACCGGATCTTTTAAAACCAGGGGAGCGTTTGCCAGGCTCCGAAGCCTTTCATTATCCGAAAAGAAAAGAGGGATCATTTCTGCCTCCGCGGGAAACCATGCCCAGGGGGTGGCGCTTGCCGCAAAATGGCTTGGCATCCAGGCTACCCTGATCATGCCCGAAAATGCTTCGCTTGCCAAACAGGAGGCAACCCGAAGTTATGGAGCAGAGGTCATTCTAAAAGGGAAGCATTTTGAAGGGGCTACGGAGTTTGCCCTCCGCCTTGCGGAAACTGAGCATAAAACGTTCATTCCTCCTTTTGACGACGAACGGATTATTGCAGGCCAGGGGAGCCTTGGAATTGAAATCTTGAAAGATCTTCCCGATGTTTCGGCTCTCTTTGTCCCTATCGGAGGAGGGGGCCTGATCGGAGGGATTGCGACCTGCCTTAAATTGATGAAACCCAAAATAAAAATGATCGGGGTGAAGGTAAAACCTAAAACCGGCGGAAGCGCCCAATCGCTTCCGATTGCCGACGGGATCGCGGTAAAACAGGCAGGCCGGTTAACCGCCCCCCTGATCAACCGCTATGTCGATGAGATTGTTTTTGTTTCAGAAGAAGAGATCTCTTCGGCCATTCTTCTGCTGATGGAAAGGAGAAAAATCGTGGCGGAAGGGGCCGGGGCCGCTTCTGTCGCCGGGTTTCTAAAAGTGTTTCCACGGTTCAATAACGAACAGGCCGTTCTGCTGATAAGCGGAGGAAATATCGATGTCACCCTTATCGAAAAAATTCTTGAAAAAGGCCTGGTCAAGGAGGGGCGTCTGTTCCGCTTTCAGATCGAGGTGGAAGATGTTCCCGGAGTCCTGGCAACCGTCACCCGGATCATCGCGGATGAAAAGGCGAATATTCTTGATATCGTCCATGACCGGTACTCCCTGCAACTCCCGTTAAACAGGACCCGGATTGAGTTCAGCCTCGAAACCAAAGGACCTGCGCACTTCCAGCGAATTCAGCAGAGTTTAAAAAAAGAGGGGTTCGTTATCCGCCTGATCTCTTAGGAAGCTATTCCATCGGGCGGGTGCGGCAAAAACGGGGCAACGCTTTCTTGAGTCCTGCCACCGGCTTTCTGCTTTTAGAGTTCCATTGGCGTAATAGGCTTTTTTAACGTTTTTCTCCATCATATTATTCATCGATGCCAGGCTAAATAAAATCTGAACCGGTTATGACCTCTTCATCAGGCCTTCCAGAAATAGATATTGAAATAAAAACTCGAAAGCTTCGACATTCCGTTTGGCCTCATGGAGCGAATTTCCCCAGGCATAGAGCCCATGCCCTTTTATCAGAATCCCCGGCACCGATCGGTCCACTGCATCACCGGCCGCAGAAGCCAATCGGATTAAATCATGGTGATTGGGAACAATCGGTATCTTAACCCGGCCCTTCTCTTCCCACAACCCCAGCCCTTTGATCATTTCCAGCCCTTCGATCAAAAGGGCCTCGGGATAAGGGGAATGGACGGAAACCAGCGTGTTATAAAGGGTATGAACGTGCAATACGACAGCAGGGGATAATTTTTTATAAATTTGGGCATGGACTCCGGCCTCGGCAGAAGGCTTGAGTAAATTCCGGGACTCTCCTTTGCCCGATGGAGAAACCGGTTTTCCTTCTTCGTTGACCAGGATAAAGTCGTCGGGAAGAGTGACCGATTTATCCCTTCCGCTCACTGAAACAAAAAATGCGAGCGGCTTTTCTTTTACCCGGAGCGAAACATTTCCGCTGGTGGCCGGCATCCACCCTCTGGCCGAAAACTCCCTTTTAATCTCAGCCAATTCATTGAGTTTATTTCGGAATGGGTCCGTCATGTTTAATCGCTTCCCTGTTTAATCGCTTCGATCACTTCGGAAAAATCATGAAAAGGCCTGACCGGTATCCCTGTCTCCTGACAATGCTCCAATAAAGTATCACGGGCGATCACCAGATCAACAATGGAGGCCGCTCCGAAGTCGGTCACGCTGTCCCCGACCAATATTCTCCAGTAAATTCCAGGATCGCAGGTTCTGATCAGGCTGAGCTTGCAAAAACCGCAATCGAGATGGCAATAAGGATCACAGGGGTATTCCCATAATACCTCTATGGTCTTTGATGAAAAATCAGAACTATTGCATAAGATATTTTCTTGAGAAACAAATTTCTTCAGAAGAGGATCGATATAAAAATCGAGGCCTCCGCTAATCACCCGGTACTCAATTTTCCCTTTCTTGCAGAAATCAAGAAAGTCGGGGAACCCCTCTCTGATTTTGACATTTTTTTTGACAAAAGAGATGATTTTTTCTTTTTGGCGGGAAGGGATCAAAGAAAACATCGCCCCCACCCCCTCTCTGACGCTGATCTCCCGCGATAAAGTCTGCTGTTTCAACTTCTCCCACCCTTTCGGACCAAACGCTTCCATGATGGCAATCAGGGCATCGGCACGGGTAATGGTGCCGTCAAAATCTAAAAATATAAAGGGTTTTTTCGGTAAATGGCTCATGTTGCCCATCTGGCAAGCGCATTTTTTAAGGGGGGAGAGTTTTTGGCAATCTCTTCCAGGCTATTTCCTTCACAAATGCCTTCGATGGCATCGAGAAACGCACGGGCACCCTTCTCTGTCCCATCCGGATGGGAATGAATACCCCCTCCGGCATTAATCACCACGTCATTGCCAAAATCTTCAATGATTTTAGGAATCATCCCGGGGTGAATGCCGGCCGAAGGAGCAGGAAATGAAGGACGATAAAGCGAGGTTCCCCGGAGTTTATCCCCTATTTCAAGCGCTTCGTTCCGGGGAATCGAAACGTTTCCGTAAGGGGAGGGGAAAAGGGTCAAATCGGCCCCCGCCATTCTCATCAGAGTCCCCATGATTAACGGGGAAGAAAATCCATGAAAAGGAGAGGAATAAAAGGCTCCCGCAAGCGCAGGATGGGCAACCAGGGGAACGTTAATTTTTGTGTCGGAGGCCAACTCCTGCAAAACATTAAAACCATAAGCCAGAACATTGACCAGAAGGGCGTTTGCGCCGGCATCAACGAGTTGCCGGGCAGTTTGAAAGAGAGACCCCGGCGAACCGGAAAGGTTCACCGCATAGAGGACCTGGCGGTTTTCACGGACGAGAAGGTCATCCATCACCTTGCGGCAATATTTGACACGCTCTATCCGCTCCTCTTCATCAAAAACAATCTCATCGTCTTTAACCAGATCGACCCCTCCGGCCGTCTGTTCTTTAAATAATTCGGAAAATTCTTCAGGGTTTAACCCAAAACCGCATTTAAAAATGCTCATGATGGGAGGCCGGTGAAACAGGGTTAGCTTTTTCCTGACCCCTTCGATGCCGTAACGGGGGCCGGGAAACCAGCGGGAAAACTCGTCCGGGAACGAAAGGTCGACCAGCTTGATTTCACCGTCCATCGACAATTTGCCAAACACAGCTACCAGAATCTCGCTGATTCTCGGGGGAAAATTAGAAACCGGATATCCGACTTGAAGCCGGACAAACGGTCCCGCCGGAAGCTCAACCGCTTCAGCCCCAAGATATTCTCCCGCATATTTGGCCTGTTTGGCCTGCCGGCTGGTTGGAATACCGCTCCAGGAACCAATCGTCATTCCGAGAGCGATCCCCTCTCCTTTTTTTTTCGGATCGGGACACGCTCTGGCAGGCACCTGATAGGTGGCAATGACTTTCAACTCTTGTCGCCTCTCTAAACCATCTGTTCGTAAAAAAACACCCAAACGGATATTAACCAAAAAATAGGCTCAAGTCAATTTACTCCAATCCCAAATCATTCAAAAGTATATTTTACAACGATATTGCGGTGAAAAAATGAAAATTGACATGGGAATATCAAACCATTATGATGGTCATGATGAAACATTATAAGGCCATTATCTTTGATCTGTTCGGCACTCTGGTTGATTTCGATGTCACGCTTCTGCCTCCCCTGAAGCTTAATGAAGAAGAGATCTATTGCACAACGGTT
Source organism: Nitrospirota bacterium (assembly GCA_016201875.1). Lineage (GTDB taxonomy): Bacteria > Nitrospirota > Nitrospiria > JACQBW01 > JACQBW01 > JACQBY01. The sequence continues at coordinate 7,149 of JACQBY010000149.1, read as the reverse complement.
CCCTTATTTGAAACAGCCTCACAAATTCATCATAGCGGCTCCCTGGAAGCTTTTCATGACACCCTTCAGGCGATCATCCAGCGTTCCAGGGATGAGAAAAAAATCTCTTTAAAAGAGATCAGCTGTTTAACCCGGATGAGAACTCTTTTAGAGCATCTTCATTTTCCAGAGAACGAGGAGACCCGGGAGCTGGCGGTCCGGATGAAAGATCTTCACATGGGTCTGATGAAAAAATGTGTTTTTCTTCCCGGGGGGCATCTTCCTCTTCTTGAAAAATTGAAGACCGGATTTAAACTCGGATTATTATCCAATTTTGATGATGCCGATACCGGACATCGGATCCTCGATGAGCTGGAGATCAACCGTTTTTTTGAATCGATTCTCTTTTCTGAAGAAGCCGGGTGGATTAAACCGAACCCTGATCTCTATAAAGTTATTCTCCGGAAAATGCATGTCCGGCCCGAAGAGACTTTGTTCGTCGGCGATACCCCTGAAGCCGATATTTTTGGACCTAAACAATATGGAATGGATACCGCCTGGATTAATCCAGAAGGGTATCCCTTCCCCGGAGATCATATTAAACCCGATTATGAACTCCGTCACCTGTCAGAGCTGGAGTCGATTGTCTCCGCTTATCGCTTAACCCGCGATTTCGACACTCCGGCAAAACACCAAACATAAGGACTAAATCATGTATACAAAAATCAACACTATTATCCTGATCGTTAAAGATATGAAAAAATCGGTTGAATTTTATCGGGATGTTCTCGGCATTCCTGTCAAAATGGAGATGCCTCAATGGGCTGAACTTGCCACCGAGGGAACCACTCTCGCGCTCACACCGGAAACCCATGAAATCAAAATAGACCCGGCAAATAACCCATCAGGCATTTCTATCGGCTTTCAGGTTAAAGATCTCGATAAAGTTTATTCGGATTTAAGAAAAAAAGGGGGACACTTTCAGATGCCCCCCATCGATCAGGGGTATGGATTTTCTGCCACGATGGAAGATCCCAATGGGTATAGGATAACCTTCACCCAATCCAAATGGTAGTTCTGACTCACCTGTCATTATTATTTGAAAGAACCTGTGAAAGACCTGAAAAAAAGCCTTTTAGAACTTTTACGGAAAACCTCTTCAGAACTCCCCGCCGACGTTCAGAAAGCCCTTCAGAAAGGGACCCGGGCCGAGCCTGACAACTCCCGCGGCCAATATGCCATGCGGGTCATTCAAGAGAATATTCAAATCGCCTGTGATACCTCCCTGCCTTTATGTCAGGATACCGGGATGATTACCTTTTACATCCATGCCCCGGTCGGATTTGATCAGATCGCTTTTATGAAAGAGGCCAAAAAGGGTGTCGCTGAAGCGACTAAAATCGGCTATTTAAGGCAAAACTCCGTCGACTCCCTGACAGGATTTAATTCCGGCACCAACCTTGGACCAGGCACACCGGTTTTTCATTTTGATCAGTGGAAAAAGAAATCGGTCGAAGTGAAACTTATTTTAAAAGGGGGGGGATGCGAGAATGTCAGCGCGCAATATTCCCTTCCCGACAACCGCCTGAGCGCCGGAAGGGACCTTGATGGCGTTCAAAAATGCCTCCTGGATGCCGTCCTGCAGGCCCAGGGAAAAGGGTGCGGCCCAGGAATTCTCGGCGTCTGTATCGGAGGAGACCGGGCCACCGGTTACGAACATGCCAAAATACAGCTCCTTCGAAAACTCGATGATGCCGCGGAAGATCCCTCTCTTGAAAAATTGGAGCGTCACATCGTTGAGATGGCTAATCGACTCGGAATCGGACCGATGGGTTTCGGAGGTAAAACCACCCTGCTGGGGGTAAAAGCCTCGCGGTTAAACCGGCTCCCGGCAAGCTTTTTTGTCTCTATTTCGTATATGTGCTGGGCTTACCGGCGGCAGGGAGTCGAGCTTGATTCCAAAGGGAGCATCAAAAAATGGCTCTATTAATATGAAGCTGGAAATCCCTTTTACCGAAGAAAAGATGAGGGCTCTTCATGTCGGCGATCAGGTTGAGATCTCCGGTATCCTCTATACCGGAAGAGATGCCGTTCATAAATATCTCCATGAAGGGGGGAAACTCCCCTTTTCATTAAAAGACCAGATCATTTATCATTGCGGCCCTGTCGTAATCAAAGAAAAAGGAGGATGGAAGGTTACCGCCGCGGGTCCGACCACGTCGATCAGAGAAGAACCTTATCAGGCAGAAATTATCGAAAAATTCGGAATCAGGGGAGTTATCGGAAAAGGAGGAATGGGATTAAAAACCCTAAAGGCCTGTGAACAGTATGGGTGCATTTATCTTCATGCCGTCGGCGGAGCCGCCCAGGTTCTGGCCAGGGCGATTAAGAAAGTCCGGGGGGTCTATCTCCTTGAAAAATTCGGAGGACCCGAAGCTATCTGGGAGCTTGAGGTGGAAAACTTTTCCGCTATTGTGACCATGGACGCTCATGGGAAAAGCCTCCACGAAGAGGTGTTGACCGCCTCAAGAAACAGGCTGAAAGAGCTTCTTTCATTGCCTGAATTCAAATTATAAAAGAAATTCCTTTACCGATCAGAAAACCGATTGCCGCCGCCAATCCTCCCAAAAAGGTTACCTGCAAACCGCTTTTAAACCAGTGGGTTTTCGTCAGGATTGATTTTCCCGCCCCGATAGAAAAAAAGACCAGCACCGATAATAAAATGCCGAGTTTTAACGCGACAAACGTGTTTCCGATTAAAAAATAGGGAATTAACGGGAAAATCCCCCCGATTAAAAATGTCCCCCCCATGATCATTCCGGCCCTGACCGGGTTTTCCATTTCTTCTTCAAGGATTCCCAGCTCCTCCCGCATCATAAACCGGACCCAGAGTTTATCATCAGAGGTGATCCGATTGACGATCATTTCCACTTCGTCAGGCGTAAACCCCATCTGGTTATATATATCGCGAATCTCCTGTTTTTCGACCTCCGGAATTTCTTTAATTTCTCTCTTTTCCCTGGCGATTTCTTTTAAAAAAAACTCTTCCTGCGATTGATTCGATAAATAAGCCCCGATGAACATGGCGATCCCTCCGGCAACCACCTGGGCGATCCCCGTGAGAATGATGATTTTGCTCTGGAACACCGCCCCTGTCACCCCGGAAACAAACCCGATCGAAGTGACCAGACCGTCATTAAGGCCGAAGATGACATCCCGGAGCATTTTCCCCTCAGGGGTATGCCAATCTTCCTTATGATATTTTTGCAATATATTCATGAATGATCTGGAGAGACGCGGGGATTAAGAGAGTGAGAGGTTATGATTGTGAGTTTCGTCTATCTGTTTAAGCGCTTCAACCACTCCGTCGATTAACCATTGAGGGGTGGATGCCCCGGCGGTAATTCCAACTTTTTTGACGGAAGCAAACCATTCCGGAATCAGCTCATCGTGAGTTTCAATGTGATGCGTGGTTGTATACTTCCTGCACATTTCGGCAAGCCTCAGCGTATTGCCGCTGTTTTTGCCTCCGATCACCAGCATGACATTCACGCGCCTGGCCAGTTCGTCCGCCGAATACTGGTTGCTTTTCGTGGCGCCGCAGATGGTATTTTTAATTTTCCAGTTTTTTTTATTTTCCCTGATATAACTTTCGAATTTCTTGAACTTTCCATAATCCTGCGTGGTCTGGAAAACAATTCCCGCTCTTTCCGGATTGATTTCCAGCAGTTCATCCAGGGTGTCAATCACATTGACCTTTGCTTTCGGAGAGGCATGGAGGGCATGGCCAACGATCCCTTTGACCTCGGCATGATGCTCTTCACCCACGACAATCAAGTGATACCCTTTTTTGCAAAACTCAACCGCATAGTCCTGGACATCCACGACAAACCGGCAGGTGGCGTCGACGATGTTCAGGTCGTTTTTTTTTGCCTTTTCATATTCTTCGGGAGGGACGCCATGAGCCCTGATGACCAGGTTCCCATGATAAAAGTCTTCAAAAGAGTCTATTTTTTCAATGCCGAATTCGTCTTGAAGCCTTTTTATTTCCTGCGGATTATGGATGAGAGGGCCAAAGGTTTTTGTCGGAAGAAGGGATGTTCCGGCTATTTCCGTCGCTTTAATGATCGCCTCTTTCACACCGAAACAAAAACCGGAATGATGGGCAATTTCAATTTCCATACCCCTTCCCTCCACAATTAAAATAAAGTATAGCATCTGATTTGTTTTGAAATCAATAAAAAGACCTTAATTAAATCTATATGAAGAAGAAAAAGAATGGTAAACTTATTAAAGATAAAATCCTTTTGAAAAGAATTCTATGATGAAAACCGGAGTCGGTTTTTCAAAAAACAGCAAGCCCGATCTGGCCGCCCGGGAAGCGGTTCAGGGCGCGCTAAAACAGGGAAAAATCAAAAAAGCCGATTTAATCCTCGTCTTTGCCACATCGCACTTTCATCATGACTATCCCCTTATTTTAAACATTCTGCACGAAATGGCCAGCCCCAAACAGCTCTTTGGCTGCAGCGCGTATGGCGTTTTGACAGACAAAGAGGAGATCGAGCAGGCTCCAGCGATCGCCGTCCTGGCGTTAAGTTCCGCCTCTCTGAACACACAGACTTTTCAGGTCCATGACATCCTCGAACGGAATTCGGAAACCGGGAAAGAACTGGCAGAACTCCTGAAACCCGCCATTCAAAAAGACTCTCTTCTCTTCCTTTTTCCCGATACTTTTTCTTTCCGGTTTGACTCTTTTTTCAGGGCTTTTGCAGACACTCTTTCGGCATCTTCTCCTCAAAAAGAATCAAAAACTCCCATTCCCCGCGCCGGTTTTAAAAACTCCGGGGGTCACATTCCTTTCATGGTCGGCGGAGGGGCCTCCGAACAGGGGAACCTGAATGAGACGTTCCAGTTTTTCGGAAGAACGGTGGCGAGCAATTCGGTCTCGGGGTGCCTTTTTTCCGGAAAATTTCAATATGAAGTCGGCGTCACCCACGCCTGCCATCCCATCGGCGCTTCCATGATGGTCACCAGAGCAAAGGGAAACGTCCTTTATGAAATCTGTGGAGAGCCGGCCTATCAATCCTTTACCGATCTCTTCAGGAATAAACTTCATTATCAGCAGGAGCTTCAGGACGCCGCAAGCCTGGTGTTTCTCGGGCTGGGAATCAATCCCTGCGATACCTCCCTTCAAAATAAAGAGTATGTGGTCAGAAATATTCTGGCGCTTGATCCGGAAGAAGGCTCCATCACCATCAGCGACCAGATTGAAGAAGGCCAGGTGATTTCCTATATGGTCCGAAACCCCCAGCGGGCTTATCAGGAAGCCGAGGAGATGATTTCCGGCCTGGCTAAAAAGCTGGGGGATTCTTCCCCTCTGTTCGGCATTTATATTAATTGTTGCGGCAGAGGGAATTCCCTCTACGGGAAAAAAAATGTCGATACGGCGCTTATCCGAAAGCACTTTGGCAATATTCCGTTAATCGGATTTTTCAGTTATGCCGAAGTGGCGCCGACCCAATGCGGTCCCCAATGGCATAATTATTCCGGAGTCCTCACCATTTTTTCCAAAAAACAAAGGTCAAAAGCTGAAGGAAGGAAAGATTAATTGGAGATTAACCATTTTATTTTTGATCTGGGGAATACGCTCGTTGACTTCGACCTTCATCTCGCCTCCCGAAGGCTGGCGGAATATTTTAATACATCTGAAGATGCAGTCTATGATTTCCTTTTCAAATCAGATTTCTTCGTGAGATTCGAAAAAGGAGAGATCGGTCCCGTTGAACTGGTCTCCCGGTTGAATGAACATTTCGATCAGGAAATGGGTGTCCCATCGTTCGATTTGATGTTTTCTCCCATTTTCACCCCCCGGAATGAAATGATCGGCCTGATCGAAACATTAAAAGAGCGGTACGAGCTCTCCCTCCTATCCAATACCAATATCCTCCACAGCCGGTATCTCGAGGAAACGTATCCCTTTCTTGGGTATTTTGATCACCGCTTTTATTCTTATTCGTTAAGGGCGTTGAAACCCCATCCTGAAATATTCCGGGAAGTTTTATCCAGAACGAATTCGTCGCCTGAAGAATGCCTGTTTATTGACGACTTGAGGGGACATACGGAAGGGGCTGAAAAAATGGGAATACCGTCAATACATTTTCAGGGTGAAGTCCATCTGAAAAATGAACTGATTAAAAGAGGTTTGATCTAAAAAGAACTATTTTCCATTTGTGCAGAACGGCGCTTCGCAACCCGTGATTTCTCCATGTTGATGCGCCTCCGGACCGATTCTGAATTTTTTCTGAATATCATAATTGGAATGTCTGATCTCAGAGGAATCAAACTCAAAGTCAAGGGAGAGGATTCCCCCGGGAGAAACGGTGACCATTTTTTCAATCGGCTGAAAATGAGGATGCCAGGCAATGACTTTATAGGTTCCGGACGGAATTTGATCAATAGAAAAGAGTCCATCCCTCCTGGTTCTGGCATAATAAGGATTGTCGACCCTGTACCCCCAGGTCTGCATGAATTCATGCATGCCGCAGATCATCTGGGCTATTTTTTTTTCAGGCTCAAGGTGGACAATCCCTCCGTTTGATTTATCGGAAACGGGAAGAGGAAAGTTCAGTACAATGTCCCCTCTCTGGCTCTGAAAAACCTGTCCGTTATGAATAATGGGATCTTTATTCATCACTTTAATGATTTGATCGTTCCTGAAGACGCCCACCGCAGGGTGAATATGCTTCAGTTCTCCCCCTTTATTGACTTGAAACTGTTCGCTGTCTGAAACATCGCCGGGATGAAACATACAATCGACGGCAGTATACTCCACCTTAATTTCAGGAAAGGGTTTCCCCTGTTTGACATCCTGGATTGAAATAATCGTATCCTGAAGACCCCGCTCCACCCCTGTGATATATTCATCGATCACCACGTTTCCATGTCCGTCAGAAATTTTCTTACAAAAGGTCCCAAAGGGATAAAGAACCAGCGGAAAAGCCCTGGAATCAGGGATCTCTCCCTTCAGGGTAACCTTGCCGGAAATGGCGCCGCCGCCGGTGACATTGACCGTCTCATAGCCATGCGCGATAAATGGAAAAACTGCCACCCATATCCAGAGTAAAAACTTTTTCATATTCCACCGCCCCAACAGCTCAGAAACCACGCTCC
>JACQBY010000165.1 GCA_016201875.1 Nitrospirota bacterium | reverse complement strand
GGGCATGAGGTCCGGAACGTTAAATGTCCCGGGGATTGTCGGGTTTGGAAAAGCCTGTCAGATTTGCGCCGAAGTTATGACCGAAGAGTCGGCCCGGATTAAACGGATGAGAGACAGGCTCCAGGACGGTATCATGGGCGCTCTTGATTTTGTGAACCTCAACGGCCACCCCACGCTCCGGATTCCAAATAACCTCAATTTGAGCTTTGCCTACGTCGAGGGGGAATCCCTCTTGATGGGATTAAATAAAATAGCCCTTTCCTCCGGTTCAGCCTGTACGACGGCAACCCTGGAGCCCTCTTATGTATTAAGGGCGCTTGGAGTCGGGCATGACCTTGCACACTCGTCTATCCGGTTTGGCGTCGGACGCTTCAACACCGACCAGGAGATTGATGAGGTCATCAAGAGGACCGTTGAAGCCGTCAAACGTTTACGGGAGATGTCCCCTCTCTATGAAATGGCTCTTGAAGGAGTCGATCTGTCAAAAGTTCAATGGACACAGCATTAAAGCTTGTTTTACCCCTGGGAGGAGTACAAAAATGTCTTATAGCGAAAAAGTCATCGATCATTACAGCAACCCGAGAAATATCGGGAGTTTTGACAAAAACGACAGCAAGGTAGGGACCGGAATCGTCGGGGCCCCCGAGTGCGGCGATGTGATGAAACTGCAGATCAAGGTCAATGACGAAGGGGTGATCGAAGAGGCCCGTTTCAAGACCTTCGGTTGCGGAAGCGCCATTGCGAGCTCCAGCCTTGCCACCGAATGGGTTAAAGGGAAAACGATTGAAGAGGCCCTGAAAATTAAAAACACCGACATCGTGACCGAGCTTAACCTTCCGCCGGTAAAAATTCATTGCTCCGTGCTGGCTGAAGATGCCATCAAGGCGGCGTTGGCCGATTATAAGAAGAAAGCCGAAGATAAGGCCGGAGCCGGAGCCCGGGCGAGTTAATCGCCGGACGGTCGGATGGATTCAAAATGCTGGTCCTGCCAGGAAGAGACAGAAAATTCCTTTTGCGTGAAATGCGGAAAAATCCAGCCTCTATCGCCGGCTGAAGATTATTTCGCCGCTCTCGGGCTGGAACGGAAGCTCAATTTGAATCTCCCCCAGGTTGAGAAAAAGTTTCACGCCTTAAGCCGGAAGTTCCACCCCGATTTTTTTCAGGGTAAATCGAAAGAGGAACAGGCGATCAGTCTCGAAAACGCGTCGATTCTCAACAAGGCCTATCGGACCCTGAAGGATCCGGTTTCGAGAATAGAATATCTCCTCCAGGTGGAGCAGGGGTCGAAAGAAGCGATCCTTTGCCAGGTGCCTTTTGATTTGCTGGAGGAGGTGATGGAACTCCATACCCGGCTTGAAGAGGTTCACAGCCTGAAAGAGGGAGGAAATTCCCAGGAACTCAAGAAAGTAAAAGACTATTTGCAACCAGAATTGGCCAGGCTGGAAGCGAGCTACCAGGCGCTTAAGAATCAGATTCAGCGATTATCGGACGAATGGGACGGGCTGAAAAAAGAGGGAGAAGGCCGTGAAGCCAAAAAACTGAAAATTCTTACGGATTTCAGGCAGATTCTTTCGCAACGGACTTATTTAATCAATGTCATCGAAGATATCAGAAAAGTTTTATAATGGAAATTCCTATGGAAACAACGACACAAAAAACAATAAAAAAGGAAACTAAAACCGGAAAGACATACAAAGTCGTTTTTCTCCCCATGAATGTAGAAGCGACAGTTAACGAAGGGGAGAGCATTCTGGATGCCGCCGAGAATTGCGGCGTGGACCTCCCTCACAATTGCGGAGGCGTTTGCGCCTGTTCCACCTGTCATGTTATTGTCAAAGAGGGGATGGATAGATTAACCCCCCGGCATGAGGAAGAAGAAGACCGCCTCGATATGGCCGAGAATCTGACCCTCTCGTCCAGGCTTGGATGTCAGGCAAAAGTATTCGGCGACGTGGTTGTAGAACTGCCGGAATGCACGCGTAGAGAGTAAAGAGGAAAAAAGATGGATTGGAGTAATATAGAAGACATCGCCATCTCACTGGCCGAACAAAACCCCGATAAAGACCCTTTAACGGTCCGATTTACCGAGATGCACAAATCGATCATCAGCCTCCCCGGTTTTACCGGCGACCCGATGAAATCGAATGAAAAAATCCTCGAATCGATCCAAATGGCCTGGTATCAAGAGTATCAGGACGCCCGCAAATAACTACCAGCTAACGACCGAGTCTGCCTCAAACATCAAATCGACCAGCTCTGCATCATCAATCACCTTGATCCCGGAAGGAAGCGGATCGGGGAGGGGAGCTTCGTTTTTCAAAATATAGGTTTCAGCCTTCCATTCAGGTCTAAGGTTTATCCCATTCTGAATCAGGACCACTTTCATCTCCGAAGGATGGGTCCGGGACAACGCTTCAATAATGGCCCTGGCATTCGTATCCGACCCGTTTTTTAAAATATGGAGCAGTTTTTTCATTGGATGGTATGACTCCCGGTATCCCTTTAAAAGACCAGAAACCGGTCCCCTTCCTCCATTTTTTTTGCGATTTGTTCTCTTGAAACCGGCGTACAGGGGTAAATGGTGTCAAATTCAGGATGGTTTTTTAAAAAAGCCTCTTCCACCAAAAAAGGGCGTTCGCAATCCTCAAAGTTCGAAATATATTTTTCGAGTGTGTCAAAATCGACAATTTTTTCTCTCTCTTCGGTCAAAAGAAAAGGGGCCTCTCCCATTAAAATAATATCAACGGGGTTCTCCCCGCTCCCAAGTCCGAGCGCCATCCGGATCGCTTCGACCCCCCTGGGGGATTGAAACGGATCGGTTTTAATTAACATGATGATGTGGAGCGGTTTTTTTTCAGCAGACATTTCGATTTTTAGTTGAGGGAGAAGAACCGGTCTGTCCCCTCTATCAAATTAGCCAGCACCACCAGCCCGCAATAGGTGGCACGCGGGTCGTCATAAGGGAGATTTCTGCTCTGGCATCCATAAGCGCAGACAAAGAGTTTCGCCCCATGTTTAGCCAGATCAAAAACCGCTTCATTTTTTAAATTATAAACTCCGTCATCGGTGACATAGAGATAGACATCGATCTTTTTACCGAGGGCCGCTTCCGCGACCCGAAGGGTGGTGGCGGTACTCGGGTCTTCCGGTTTTGTGGTAAGGGCAATCCCCAGTTTTTTAGCCATTAAAAACTCCTCTGCAAAGCTCAGATGTCATTTTGTCAGAGTAACATCCGGGTTTGATCCTTGTCAATTCTCCATTCCCGAAGGTATAATCAAAGCTGTTAAAAGGAGGCCAATCCCATTAAAAAAATATATCTTGATTATATGAGCGCCTCTCCTCTCCTTCCGGAGGCATACGAAGGGATGCTCCCCTATTTGTCTCAATCCTTCGGCAATCCGCAAAGCGCCCACTCATGGGGAAAAGAGGCGCGGGAAGCCGTTGAAAACGCCCGAAACGAGGTTGCCCGTTTAATCGGAGCCAGCCGGGATGAAATTTATTTTACCTCCTCCGGATC
>JACQBY010000164.1 GCA_016201875.1 Nitrospirota bacterium | reverse complement strand
CTGGTCTTAATTGATTTATCGGCCAACCTGATCACCTCGACCATGAATTCGGTCGGAGCCGACCCGGAAGAGGTGGCGATCAATCCGAATACCAATTTAGCCGTGGTTACCAACGAAACCTCTGTCGGAGTCAACCTGATTCAACTTCCCAACCCGGTACCGGTACTCACCAGCTTATCTCCGGTGTCTGTTTCAGCGGGAGGTCCCGGATTTACTCTGACCTTAAACGGAAGCAAGTTTATTCAAGCCTCGACCGTAACCTTTAACAATCAAACGATGACGACCCAATTTGTCAGCAACAATCAACTCACGGCGACAATTCCAGCTTCGGCCATTGCCACTACGGGAACTGTTCCGGTTTCTGTGACCAATCCCACACCGGGAGGAGGAACATCCAATAGCCTCTTATTTACCATCAACAACCCGGTTCCTGTCCTCAGTTCCATCACCCCCGGTTCGACACTGGCAGGAAGCCCCGATTTCAAACTGACGATAAACGGGAGTCAGTTTCTAACCACCTCGACGGTTAGTTTTAATGGAACGACCTTAACACCAGTATTTGTCAGCAGTTCGCAACTAAACGTAACGATTCCCACGGCCAACGCAGCCGCTGGAGGGTCCTATTCCGTGACGGTGATCAATCCCGCTCCCGGAGGGGGGACATCCAATAGTATAACGTTTACCGTGAATAATCCGGTGCCGACATTAACTGCTTTATCTCCCAGCTCAGCCATTGCAGGGAGCGGAGATATTCTGGTGTCTCTAACCGGCGCCAACTTTGTGACGACCTCGACGATCAGCTTTACCGGACAAATCCTGACTCTTCAGTTTGTCAGCACCTCTCAGGTCAATGTGACGATTCCGGCAAGTGCCATGACCACCGCGGGTCTGTATCCGATGACCGTAACGAATCCTGCTCCCGGAGGAGGGATCTCCAATAGCATCACCTTTACCGTCAGCAATCCGGTTCCGGCCCTAACCGCTCTGACCCCCAACAATATCATCGCAGGGGGCGGCAGTTTCCTCATGACATTAACCGGAACCAACTTTGTGGCGACCTCAACGATCAATTTCAGCGGAGTAGCTTTAACTCCTCAGTTTGTCAGTAGTAATCAGCTGAACGTAACCATTCCGGCATCAGCCATTGCATCGGCGGGAATTTCCTTGGTGACGGTTGTCAATCCAGTGCCGGGCGGAGGAACCTCCAATCCTGTCACATTGACCGTCAACAACCCGGTCCCCACGCTAACCACACTGACACCGGGTTCGGCAATGGCCGGAAGCGGGAGCTTTGTCTTAGCCCTCTCAGGAAACAACTTTGTCACCACCTCGACGATAAGCTTCAGCGGTCAGATCCTGACACCGCAGTTTGTTTCCAGCAGTCAACTGAATATCACCATTCCGGCGGCTACGGTGGCGGCCGTGGGGATCTATAACGTGATCGTCTCAAATCCCTCACCGGGAGGAGGAATTTCTAACCTCTCTCCATTTACGGTTAACAACCCGGTTCCGGTCCTCAGCGCCCTGGCGCCTCCATCAGCCGTTGCCGGAAGCAATGGTTTTTCCATGACGTTGACCGGGAGTAATTTTGTGACAATTTCGACCATTAATTTCAGTGGTCAAGTTTTGATCCCTCAATTTGTCAACACGAATCAACTTACCGCGACGATACCGGCAACGCTGGTGGCCATGGCAGGAGACTATTCTGTATCTGTTTTAAATCCCACTCCGGGAGGAGGCGCGTCCAACAGCCTGATTTTCACGGTGAATAATCCCGTCCCGGTCATTACAGCCCTCTCTCCAGGGAATATCAACGAGGGAAGCGGAGACTTTTGGTTGAGTGTGAATGGAAGCAATTTTGTAAACAGCTCGACCATTAACTTCAGCAGCCAGCCGCTCGCCACCAGTTTCGTCAGTACAAACCAGATTGCGGCAACCGTTCCGGCTTTTGCCGTTGCCACGGCAGGAAATTATACGGTGAAGGTGGTCAATCCGGCGCCAGGAGGGGGCGTGTCCAATGACGCATCGTTTACCGTGAATAGTGTGCCTTACATGAATTTCAGCATTACCTCGCCAACGGCAGGCACCGTTAATCAACCTGAAATTATGGTCCAGGGAAGCTTCACGACCAATATCGCCGAATATGGCATTTCCGTAAACGGCATTCCCGCGATGATTTCCGGAAACCAGTTTGTGGCTAATCATGTCCCATTAACATCAGGAGCGAATACCCTTTCCGTTATTGGCACCTCTTCAAGCGGCCAAATATTTCAGAAAAGTATTCTGATAGGCTCCAACCCGGTTAAATATTACGTCAAGCTTGAAGCGCCTGCTGAAACCGGGTTAAATCCATTGATTGTCACGCTTGGAGCAATGACGTTTTTACCCTCGCCCGCAGCAACCACGACTTTATCTTTTACCGGCCCGGTATTTCCCGCCGTTAGCTTTGCCAGCACGAATTCAATTAATGTAACGATGAATACGGAAGGTTTATATGTTTTTACCCTGACTGTGACAGACACTTTGGGAAACAGCTATCAGGATAGCGTAGCGATCAATGTCCTCTCTCTCACAGCCATCGATACCCTTTTCAAGGGGAAATGGAACACGATGATCAATGCCTTGACGAAGGGAGATACTCAGACGGCGGTCAATCAAATCATTGGACCGAATCAAGCGGACTTTCAAAACCTGTTAAATGCCTTGGGGACTCAACTTCCTTCGATTTTGGCAACCTCTCAATCTCTAAACTTTATTTCATTGACCAACAATGCGGCAATATACAAGCTCTTAACAGTTGAAAATGGAATGACCTATTCCTATAACGTGGTATTTGTCAAAGACCTGGATGGTTTATGGAAAATCCAAGAGTTTTAAAATCAAAAAAAAGTCCTTTTATGAAAGTGATTATCACCATCGGCGTCAGCTGGGTTGTGTTGTTCTTGACGTTAAACGCAATTGGAATTCGCTGGTTGATTTTTCATAAACCTGCTTTTATGGGCCAGGCGATTGACGTTGACACCAAGAAACCAATCGAAGGGGCAGTCGTTGTGGCGATCTATTCTAAAATAGATTTAGGAATATTTTTAGGACTCCTTGGTCACGATTATTCATCTTTTAAGGTAAAAGAGACTTTAACCGACCAGAACGGAATATTTGTTTTTCCACCCTATACGACTTTAATAGGACCTCTTTCTATCGGTTTTGGTTCCACCGCATTGTTCATTTATAAACCTGGATATTTTTACGGTGGCTTTCCCCTGGACCAAGAGACCGGATTACCCCCTAAAAAAATAGAAGACATGGATGAGGAGTGGAGTGCAATTAAATATCCCAAAAAAAAATTTAGATTTCACAAGGGAATTTTAGAGCTTCCAAAAGCAGAAACCAGGGAGGAGAGAATTGAAGTCTTACAAGATTTTGAAGATCTAGAACTTGATTTTAAGTATCCAAAATTGGCAGTTAAACTTATCAATGAAGAAGTTAGATTTTTAGGTTTGCCCCATGACCACAGTGCCAGGAGAATATACGAATGAAATCAAATTTGATCAAATTAACCCTTTTTGTTCTGCTTTTAGTTTACGTTTCACCCGCACATGCCTGGCTGAAGGAAACCCACCAGTATATGAACGAAAAAATTGCCAAAAATCCGATGAATGGTTTTTGGTTAGACAATTATTTAAGAACGAATCTTGGATTTTTTCAAGGAATTGCCCAGCCTTTTAATGGCAGCGATGTTGTTATATGGATAAGTAATGGAGGAGAGTTCGAAGATGTTCCAGCCTGGTATAATCCATACTTTCGGTCGGTCAATCATTTTCACAATCCCCTGACCAAATCAGGCTATAGCGGCTACTGGGGAGGCGCGGTTCTCTCAGGCCGCTCCGCTATTGAGTGGTCCCAGGCTCCGATGGGAACCCAATCTCCTGGCGGATATTATTCGTGGTATGACGTCCGGAATGACTATTATAAGGCCCTGACTTTGCCTCTCCAGGCCGACAGAGACACCCAATGGGCGGAAACGTTTAGAGGGATAGGACAACTCATGCATCTTGTCCAGGATATGGGGGTTCCCGATCATAGCCGGGATGACGGATACCATTCTGTATTTTACGGAATCGAAAACTGGGTTAATGAAAAAAAACATGTCCAAGTTTTGGATACTGCTATTGCATCTCCCGTCTTTATGAATACGACAACTTTAGCCCTTACTTCCAGCCCCTTTTCCTTTCCCGGTTTTTCTCTTCCGATTACCAATCTTTTTGATTCCAACCAGTATAAATATACCAATGGGATCATATCCCTTCCAGGTGTGACTTTAAACAGTTTCATCGGTCTTTCGGAATATAGTCATGCCAACTTCTTCAGCCCCAAGTCCATTTACAAATATCCTTATCCCGCGTTGACGAGCTCTTACGAATATACCCAAATGGCGCCGGGAACTTCTGAAATTAAAACCTATCTCAACAAAAATGCTGATGGGGTTCCGGTGAATCACCTGGCGGCCATTGGATGGTTTACAAAATATCTGCCTCTTTCACAGATTGCGGCTTCCAATGGATTTGGCATTAACCTGGTGGATGATCAGGTCTTAAACGATTACGCTTCTCTTCTTTTGCCTCGCGCGGTCGGTTATTCCGCCAATCTGTTAAATTACTTTTTCAGGGGACAGATTGCCCTTTCCGCTCCCGACCGGTTTGTATATGCCCTAGGAATGCCTGGAGGTTTTTTCGGAGGGTCTTTTAATGGAGATTTTAAAGTCAAGGCTTTAAATGTCACTCCAACGGGAGAGGCGATGACTGGCGGAACCATACAACTGGTCATTAAATACCGGCTTCCCGGTTATGATCCGATCCAAAATCCGCCCCAAACGCCTCCTGTGCCTACACCTTCTGATTTTAATTATATTGTTGTCCCGGAGAAATTCGGAAAGACCACCCTTCCAACAAATGGCCCAAATGTCGCCCCCGTCGAACTGACCTTTGATCTTTCTACCAACCCACTCCCGTTCTGGACCACTGATGTCTATATACAGGTGGTGTACCAGGGACAATTGGGAAATGAACCGAACGCCGTCGCGGTTGGATTTAAAGATATTTCAGAACCCACGCCGATCGTTTTCGGTAATGATATGGATAAAATCTGTTTGTATGGAAGTTATATTCCTGCCGGAAGTCAGCAAGCCATAACGGCAGTTCAAACTCTTAATGCTTTTTCTTTCCAGGTCGATCCCTATGCCCACAACTTGACCAACTATTATATTAAGTTTACTTCGCCTACGGCCCCTGTATGGCCCACCTCATTGGATCACGATGCCACAATTCCGGTGTTGAACCAGGGAAATTACGGAAAGATTCATGTCTTGGCAGATTATACTCCTAATTCTCTTGCGGTGACCACAGCGGCCCAGGTCACTCCCGCCGATCCGAACGATCATTTTACATCTGGGTTTCACCCCGTTGAGACGAACGGGGTGATCATTGGACAAGCCGTTAAATATCAAACCGATTTTTCACTATGGCCCCAATATACGACGACTTATCCAAACACTGGATTATTCAGGGGAACCCCTTTCGTCCACCTTCTTATGTATGAAAATGCCCCTTATCCCTATCCGTCTACCTGTTTACTATCGACGATCCTCTCGGCTTTACCGAATGTCGTTGGGCCGGCAGCAATGACTATTCCCTGAAAATGGATGAAAAACTATCGGCTTAAAACAAGAAAGGAAATACGATGAAGAGATTATTTTTGGTTTTAATTGTTTTGTTCCTTTCCTCTATTCAGGCCCGGGGAGATGAATATAAGGTCCAAACCGTCACGGGAAATCAGGCCGTTATCGAAGATGAATCGACTGGGGAACAAATAACGGTTAAAAAGGGGGATGAATTAAAAGATGGCTGGACGGTGAGTGAAATTACACCTCAAATGATATCCATCGATAAGGATTTGGGGACCCATAAAATAAGAAAAGAAATCTTGGTTCCAGATCAAATTATCCAAGAAATTAAAAAAGATAATTCAAAATAGGAAACCAATCCAAGGTCGAGGATTAGCTATCGATAATCCTTGTTTTTTCTGCTTTCAAAACTTAAGGGTTGTAGATTCTATTCAAAAGATTTGGTGAGGTCTTGGTTTTTGGGTATCAAAAAATGACCCTCAGAAATTTGGAAGGGGAGAAAGGGTGATTGACTTTATATTGCCTATAACTCTAGATTATAGGTAATGATAAATCTTGCAAGGGGAGCCCCTTCTTGATAATATCGCTTCGTGAATGATTCTTCAAAAAATCCTTCAAACCACTCCCCGGGAAATGAAAATCTCCCTCCCGAGCTTCCAAAGCTGTATGCGGTCGCGGACAATAAACTCTATGAGAATATTGATGTCTATCTTTTAAATCTTTCCAAAGAGGTTTCGCAAAACTCCCGGTCCCGGGATACTTTTAAAACCTACCAGAGGGTTCTGAAGTATTTTTACAGTTGGTCCAAACAAAAGGGCTTTCCCGCTGTGGATCCTGCCTACATTAATCGATACAAACAGCATTTAATCGGAAATAGGGTCAGGCTTTTACAACTTGACAAATGGAGGTAATTGATATATTGATGAAGCATGGCACGAAAGCCGAGAATACATCTGGTGGGTGGCGTATATCATGTCATGCTGCGGGGAAACGGAGGACAGCCGATATTTT
>JACQBY010000144.1 GCA_016201875.1 Nitrospirota bacterium | reverse complement strand
GTAGAAGTCGATGTCATTCCGGTCATACTGGATTTCAACCAGTTTTCTGATTATCTCTTCCCTCTCCATCCGGCTCCCCACCTCAAGATAGAGGAGCATCCCCCGATAGGCTTCCGGAGAACCGAGACCGTAAATACAGGAGACCGAAGAGACAATAATGACATCATTCCGTTCAAAAAGTGAGGCGGTAGCCAGATGGCGCATCTGGTCGATCTGTTCGTTGATAGAACTGTCCTTTTCAATATAAGTATCGGTCGTTGGAAGATAGGCTTCAGGCTGGTAATAATCATAATAACTGACAAAATACCCCACGGCGTTTTCCGGAAAAAAGGTCTTGAATTCATGATAAAGCTGGGCGGCCAACGTTTTATTATGCACCATCACCAGCGTCGGTTTTTCAATCTTTTCAATCACTTTGGCCATGGTAAAGGTTTTTCCGGAGCCGGTAACGCCGAGAAGCGTTTGAAACCTCTTTTTCTGTTTCAATCCCGCTGTCAGCCGGTCGATCGCCTGCTGTTGATCCCCCTTTGGCGTAAACTCGGAAGAGAGCTTAAATGTACTCATTATACCTCTTTAAATTGTCTTGACTTTTTCAGGAAAAGACCTTAACTTGAAGTTAACGAACTCCTCTTTTTTTTAGAGTTTTTCCCCACCGGAAAAGGCCCCTTAAATGTCCAATTATGATGCATTGTCGTGGAAATCTATCCAGGACAATCTTGCCAAATTAACCGGCTGTTCTCTTTCCTCTTTTGACACCTCCAAAGAGACCAAATTTTTCTGCGAATCGGTAGGGGACCACCCGATCTGCGCGGCTGTCCATCAGAATCCGGAATTAAAAAAACTCTGCGAATCCGAATGCGAAAATCAGATTTTTCAGGCAGACCGGTCGGAACACCGGAAATTCTTTAAATGTTACGCGAATTTGAACCTGTTTGCAATCCCGTTAAAAACAGACGGTCAGGAGCGGAAGGTCCTTGTCGGGGGAAAGGTTTATTTTTCTTACCAGGAACTGCAGGATTTCAAAACAAAAATCGAACAGTTAAACATCAACACCGAACCGTTTCTGGCAAAGTCGGCAGAAATCAAACTCTTCGATAAAGAATCTTTCATGAACGCCAGCCAGCTGATCGAATCTGTCGCAACCCCTTTTTTCAAGAATCTCCACTTAAAGAAAGCCTCGGAAGCCCGTTCGAACAAACTCAACACCCTTTTTAACTTATTTCATGAACTTGACCAGAATTTTGGCGAGAGGGATTTTTATGGATTATTTCTCAACGCTTTAGGCATAATTTTTAACGGAAGCACCGTGGCCATTTTGAAACCCGATCCGGTCACCGGAGAATATAAAACCTTTGAGGCCTTCGGAAAAAAAATATACGAACTGGCCAATTTTACCGGGAAAGAAGGGAGCGGACTCCTCCGCCAGGTTCTGGAAGAGGGGCTCCCCTATTCCACCCGGGAAGTCCAGGAAATCGTCAAAGGGGGATTCCCCGAAGATACCAGCCTGGTTCATCTCTTTCCTGTCGGAAAACCGGGAAAAAACCAGCCGATCCTTGTTTTTTTGGACACCCCTCTCTCTGTGGAGGATATTCAATTCATTTCGTTATTTGGCAATCAGACCTCCATTATCCTGGAAAACCACTCCCTTTCCGAAGCGCTCCGAAACCACCGGAAAGATTCCAAAACGCTGACCGAGTTTTCGCATATCCTCGGCTCTACCCTCGATTCGGAAGAACTTTTTAAAACTATTATCGAGCAGACCATCTCTATCCTTCATGCGGAAAAAGGGTCTCTCATGCTTCTGGATGAAGAGTCCGGCGACTTAAAAATAAAAGTAATCAAAGGAATGAACCAAAAAATAGTGGAAGGCCATCGGATTCAGGCAGGCCAGGGGATCTCCGGCAAAGTCCTTGAAGAGGGGACTCCGCTGATGGTCCAGGATATGGCATCAGACCCCAGGGTTTTGCTGAACAAACGTTCCCGGTACAAAACGGCGTCGTTCATCTCTGTTCCGATAAAATTAAACGAACGGACGGTCGGCGTCATCAACGTGGCCGATAAAATCAATGACCAGGCCTTTTCCGAAAAAGACCTTCAGGTTGCCCTCGCCATCAGCGGATATGCCTCGATGGCAATCGAACGGTCGGAATTTTACCGGCGGTCGGAAGAACTCCGCCAGATATCGATTACCGACCCTTTGAGCGGCCTCTTAAACCGGCGCTATTTCCAGGAACGGATCGCGGAAGAGATGGAGCGGTCAAAACGGCATAAGCTCCCGCTATCTCTCATTATCATGGATATTGATAATTTCAAAAAGTTTAACGATCTGCACGGGCATCTGGCGGGAGATGAAGCGATCCGCCTGGTGGGAAAGTTCCTCCGGAATAATATCCGGACCATCGATGTCGCGGCGCGGTACGGGGGAGAGGAATTTACCGTGATCCTCCCCCAGACCGGAAAAGCCGACGCAACCCAAATCGCCCAGAGAATCTGCCTCGAAATTGAAAAAAACGCGCTGGTCAGCGACGAACAAAATCAAATGATGGGGATTACGGCCAGCCTCGGCCTGGCGACTTTTCCCGAAGACGCCGACTCCCTCGAAGATTTATTCAAGCATGCCGACCGGGCGCTTTATCTGGCGAAGGCGAGCGGGAAAAACAGAGTCGTCGTCTACACCCCCTAAAGACAGTTGAAAGGTTGAAAGGTTGAAAGGAAGTTGAAGGGTTGATGAGTTGAGGGGTTTAAATCTTTCAACTATTCAACTATAAACCGTTCAACCGTCTTTTAACCATTCAACCATTTTTTTTCAACTCTTCAACTAATCAGTAAATAACGCGTCGATAAAGGCATCAGCATCGAACGGTTCGAGGTCGCCGGCTTTTTCCCCCACCCCCACCCATTGAATCGGTATTTTTAATTCGGTCCAGATCGGAACAACAATCCCCCCTTTTGCGGAACTGTCGAGCTTTGTCAAAATGATCCCGGTCACCCCGACCGCTTCATGAAACATTCTTGCCTGGTTTAAAGCATTCTGTCCCTGCGTCGCGTCGAGCACCAGAAGGAGGTCATGGGGCGAAGAAGGGTCGCTTTTTCCCAGGGTTTTTTTAATCTTTTTAAGTTCTTCCATCAGATTCGATTTCGTATGAAGACGTCCGGCGGTATCAACGATTAAAATATCGGTCTTTCTGGATTTTGCGGCGGCGTATGCGTCAAAAGCAACCGCGGAGGGGTCGGCCCCATGTTGCTGGGCAATCACTTCGACTCCGTTCCTTTCTCCCCAGATCTTCAGCTGGTCGATCGCCGCCGCCCGGAAGGTATCTCCCGCGGCGAGCAGAATCGTTCTCCCCTCGCGCTTCAACCGGTGGGCCAGCTTCCCGATGGTAGTTGTTTTTCCTGCCCCGTTGATCCCCGCCACCATGACCACCCGGGGGCGGTCCCTAAAAAGGGGTTGAAAAGGGATCTCTGTTTTTTCCGGTAGAGAAAATAGTTTCTTGAGTTCTCCCTTGAGCGCCTCCTTTAATTGAGAGAGCTCTTTCAACTCTTTTCGTTTGATCCTCTCGCGGAGGGAGGCCATTAACGCATCGGCGGTTTTAACCCCCATATCGGAGAGGATCAGAATCTCCTCCAGCTGTTCCAGGACCTTCTCATCCACCGGTTTTTCTTCAAGGAAAATCTCCCCGAAGGTCTGCGAAAATTGGCGGCGGGTTTTTGACAACCCCTCCTTTAAATGATCAAATAATCCCATAGAATTATCCGTTAAATGGTTGAATGGTTGAAAGGAAGTTGAAGGGTTGATGAGTTGAGGGGTTTAAACCTTTCAACTATTCAACTATAAACCGTTCAACCGTCTTTTAACCATTCAACTCTTCAACAGTTTTTTCAACCTTTCAACCGGTTTAAAAGTTCTCTCTGTTTTTGATACATTTTTTTCGCTTCGCCGGGAGAGCGTTCGTGGTCCCACCCGGTTAAATGAAGAATGCCGTGAATCAACAGAAAGGTCATCTCTCTTTCGAGAGAATGGCCCAGTTTTTCAGCCTGCCGCTTTGCGGTATCGACTGAAATTGCCAGATCTCCCAGAATATGCAATCCGGGACGCCCCTTCTCTGAATGCATCGGAAAAGAAAGGACATCGGTCGTTTCGTCGAGGTTCCGGAATTGGTGATTGAGTTTTTGAATCGCTTTGTCATTGACAAAAAGAAGACTCAGGGAAGCTTCTTTTTGTCCCAGAGCGTTTAAGATCAGAAGAGATCTTTTTTTGAGTTGCGGGGTGTTTATTTTAAACTTGCGCTGAAGATTTTTAACCCAGATCCTCTGTCCGCTCCCCGCCGCCAATTTTATTTCTTTCCCTTTTTCTCATTTCCGCCGAACTCTTCATACGCCTTGATAATGTCGGAAACCAGCCGGTGCCTCACCACATCTTTCTGGGTGAAATAAAAAAGCTCAATCCCCAGGATGCCGGTTAAAATCGCCTGGATCTGAATGAGCCCCGAGACTTTATTATCCGCCAGATCGACCTGCGTGATATCGCCGGTTACCACCATTTTGGAGTTAAATCCAAGCCGGGTCAGAAACATCTTCATCTGTTCCGCGGTGGCGTTTTGCGCTTCATCAAGAATGATAAAAGCGTCGTTCAAGGTCCGCCCGCGCATATAGGCCAGGGGGGCTATTTCAATC
>JACQBY010000154.1 GCA_016201875.1 Nitrospirota bacterium | reverse complement strand
AAGACCCTGCCAGTAGAGGATCCTGTAACAATTAGAACAGGTCAGCATTTTTTCATTCTTTTTGACTTCGGCCACCAGCTGCGGAGGGAGGTTCATATTACAACCGGGGCAGATGTTCCCGGTTAAACCGGCCATCGCAAACCCTTTTTTATTGTTCAGAAGGTAATCATACTGGGCCAGCATTTTCTTGCCGATCTGCTCCGCTATTTTGCTTCTCTCCAGCCCCTGGCTCCTTTTGTCTTCCTTTGTTTTTTTAAGCTCTTCTTCCATGGCACGGACTGTTTCAAGAAACTTTTCTTCTTTTTCCTTAAACTCCTGTTCTTCCGCGGCGACAGCGGTTTTTAAAACTTCCATTTTATCCATCAGGAGAAGAATGGTTTCTTCAAAGGCGCCGCGCCCTTTTTTTAAAGCATCCACTTCATTTAAATGGGCCTGATACTCTTTGTTCGTCTTTAATTCTTTGATGCGGGCCTGTGTCTTTTGAATCTGCTGTTCCTGGATTTCAACTTCTCTTTCTTTTTCTCTTCGCTCTTTAGACACTTTCTCGAACTGAGCGTGAGCGGCCTGCAAATTATTTTTAAGAGCCTCCAGCCCGCTTCTTTCGGATTCTAATCTGGCCTGAAAATTCTGTTCGGTTTCATTATATTTGGATAACTGGGCATCTATTTTTTGAAGTTGAATTAATAAACCGATTTCTTCATTTAACGGCATAATTCCTCTCTCGATAAAGACCGACATTCATTGCTTCTCAATTTAATGGGCCCACCTGGACTCGAACCAGGGACCAACCGGTTATGAGCCGGTAGCTCTAACCAACTGAGCTATGGGCCCGAACTATTATAGGGGCTTGCGTCGCCCCCTTCACCGGCAGAGCCGGATGAAGCTTCCCCCTCTCGCTCGCTTTGCTCGCTGAACATGATCACAGGCAAAGCCTGCTGATCATGTTCACTCGCCGCTTTTTTATTCACTTGCCGCTTTCTTAAAGATTCTCCACGAAGCTCTTTAATCTTTTGCTTCTGCTCGGATGCCGGAGTTTTCTTAACGCTTTTGCCTCAATCTGACGGATCCTTTCCCGCGTCACTTCAAAGTCCTGTCCGACCTCTTCCAGCGTATGATCGGTGCTCTCCCCGATCCCAAACCGTTTCCGCAGGACTTTTTCCTCCCGGGGGGTTAGCGTTTGCAAAACGTTATTGATCTGCCGCTGTAAATCATACCGGATCGCCGCATCCAGAGGGGAAACGACTTTTTTATCTTCGATAAAGTCCCCCAGATGGCTGTCTTCTTCTTCGCCGATCGGAGTTTCAAGAGAGATCGGCTCTTTAGCGATTTTAAGAATTTTCCTGACCTTGTCGAGAGGGAGCTCCATTTTCTCCGCGATTTCCTCGGCGGCCGGTTCACGTCCGAGCTCCTGCACCAGATGACGGGAGGTCCGGATCAGTTTGTTAATCGTTTCTATCATATGAACGGGAATACGGATCGTCCTGGCCTGATCGGCAATGGCGCGGGTAATCGCCTGGCGGATCCACCAGGTCGCATAGGTGCTGAATTTATACCCTCTTTGATATTCGAATTTGTCCACTGCTTTCATTAAACCGATGTTCCCCTCCTGGATCAGATCAAGGAACTGAAGCCCCCGGTTCGTATATTTCTTTGCGATGCTCACCACCAGCCTTAAATTGGCTTCGACCAGTTCGCTTTTTGCAAGTTTGACCCGGTGTTCCCCCACATCCAGAATATGGACGCTGTCTTTTAATTCTTCCGCCGGCACGGAAGAGAGTTCTTCAAGCCTCTTGATGTTTTTCCTGGCGTTTCGATACTGTTTTTCAAATTCCTCAAGAGCGGCCTGTCCAAAGCCGGTTTTTTTCTCAACCACCTTCAGGTTCCGCTTGTCTTTGTGCATTTTCTTGAAAAGTTCCGCCAGAGCCTCTTCATTTGAAGCGCCGAGCTTCCTTTTACAGGACGCAATCTCCCGGTCGCTCTGATGAAGGGCTTTCACCAGGTTCCGCATCTGTCCGACAATGCTCTCAATCAGTTTTCCATGAAAACTGATCGCCGAGACTTTGTCGACAATTTTCATGCGGAGTTCTTTAATCTGTCCCCTGATTTTTTTCCGCTGAGGTGAAGCCTCTCCCAGCCTCCTTAACTTGCCATAGATTTCCAGGAGGGATTTGGAATAAGGCTTCAACTGGCCGATCTGGGCCACTGTTTTCTCTTTTAACTCCTCAAAATCCTTTTCGGAAACCTCTTCGGGCTCTTCCATCTCTTCGACGGTCGCGATAAAGATCACATCAACAACGCTGATCTCATTCTGGCGGAGCTTATCCGCCAGCGAAAGGATTTCCTTCAAAACAAAAGGCATTCCGAAGACGATCGAGGCAACTTCTCTTTTCCCCTCTTCAATTCTTTTGGCGATTTCAATCTCTTTTTCCCGTGTCGCTGAGGATCCCCGGGGTCAGGTCGATCTCTTTTTCTTTTTCATCCTCAAGCTCGACAAATTCTTCCTCGAACTCTTCCATCTCCTCGGTCTCTTCTTCAGCATCCGCGCCCATTCTCTGGAAACGGCTTTCCTCCGCGGAATCGACGACTTCGATGTCCATTTCCCCGAACATCACCATGATATTATCGAGCTGTTCGGACGAAAGGATATCCGCCGGAAGGGCATTGTTCAGCTCTTCATAAGTTAAAAACCCCTTTTCTTTTCCAAGTGAAATTAACTGTTTAACTTCTTCTAACTTTTCTTCTTTAGACATACCCTCTCCTAAAGTTTCACTCTCTCATTCAAATCAGCCTGAATTTTCAAAATCATTCTCGAAATTTCCGCAACCTGCTCATGATTTTTCTGCTGCTCCGCCAGAGGGATCTTTTTTTCAAGTTCGGCCCGAAGACGAATTTTTCTATTCCGGATCAATTTATTCAACGACTCTTCCAGCGCCTGGTCCGGATAATCATAATCAGGCTCTTTTAACGAAAGGAGCGTCATCAGCCCGGTCAGAGCATTGTCTCCAGAAAAATTTTCAAAAAACTTTCTAAAATCAAGATGCGCTTCCGCGGAATGACGCTGTAATAATATTTCCATGATTCTTCTGGCTCCTGGATCGGTAAAATCGGACGGCTCTATATATTGAAAAAGCCGGGCCGGAGCGATTTTTCCAGACAACAGGAACCGGATCACATACTCTTCTTCCAGAGGGAGCTTTTCCAGAGGCGCCGGGCCCGCCCCTTTCTTTCCCGAAGGGAGCTCCTTGATCTGGATTTTTTGAAACTCCTCCCATAAATCTTTTTCCGAAACAGAAAGTTCTCCGGCGATCCTGTTCAGATAATACGAATTCTCAACCCGGTTTGAAATTCGGCCGACAAGCGGGAGGAGCTCCTTGATGACCGCCAGCTTTCCTTCGATTCCCGAAGCGGCGTTCTTTTGGATCGATTGTTTCAGAACAAAATCAAATAAAGGAGCCGCCGTTTCAAGAGAACGGTCGAAGGTTTCTTTTCCGTACCGATGAATAAATAAATCGGGATCCAGCCCTTCAGGGAGGACAACGACAAATGCCTGAATGCCGCTTTCGATAAACAGATCAACCGTCCTTAAAGCCGCGTTAATCCCGGCCGGGTCCGGATCGAAAATCAGATAAACTTTCCTGACCATCCGCCGGATCAACTGGAGATGATACCGGGTTAATGCGGTACCACAGGTGGCAACCACGTTCCGGACGCCTCCCTGAGCGGCCCGGATCGCGTCAAAATATCCCTCGACAACGATTAAAAAATCAAAAGTCTCTTTCTCATTTTTAACTTTATCGAGCGCATATAAAATTTTGCCCTTTTGATAAACCGGCGATTCGGGAGAATTTAAATATTTAGGGAGAGACTGGTCCAGCACCCGCCCGGCAAAGGCAACACACTTTCCCTGGAGATTGGAAACGGGGAAAATCAGCCTCCCCCTGAACCTGTCGTAATAGCCCTCTCCGGACTCTCTCCGGCGGGTCAGCCCGGCTTTTTCGATCTCCGCCGGACTCAGTCCTTTTTTCTCCAGAAAATCAAGACAGTGATGCCAGCCGTTCGGAGAATATCCAATTGAAAATTTCCGGATGGTCTCCTCTGAAATCCCCCTTTTTTTAAGATAGTCGCGGGCAGCCCCCGCATCAGGATCATTTAATAAAACCTGGTGGAAATAGCTTCTGGCCGTTTCATTGATATGAATCAGGCCCCGGTCGGAATCTTGCTCCCCTTCGCCTCCGGAGGACACAGTAATACCGGCGGTCTTTCCCAATTCTTTAACCGCGTCAGGAAAACTCAGGCCCTCTTTCAACATTAAGAATTTAAAAATATTCCCGCCTGTGCCGCATCCAAAACAATGAAAAATCTGCTTCGAAGGACTGACTGAAAAAGAGGGCGTTTTTTCAGAGTGAAAAGGGCAAAGACCCTGGAAATTTTGCCCTGATTTTTTTAAATTCACATAACCGGAAATCAGATGCACGATATCACTCGACTCCTGTATCCGGACGATGGTCTCTTCGGGAATAGGCTTCACTTTACAGGAGAACTCTTTACAAACAAAAAATGAAACGTTAAAAAACTCTTCTTCAGGAGGCCAGAAGCTCCTTCACCATCTTGCTGACGGCCCCGTTGTCGGCCCGGCCCAGGATTTGCGGCATCAGGGATTTCATCACTTTTCCCATATCTTTAATCCCCGCCGCGCCGGTCTCCAATATCGCTTTTGAAACCAGTGATCTGACTTCCCCTTCGGTCAGAGGCTGAGGGAGAAACGTGTTTAAGATCTCGATTTCCTTTTTTTCTTTCTCGGCGAGGTCTCCTCTGTTCCCTTTTACAAACTGTTCAATGGCGTCGTTTCTCTGTTTAACGGCCGAAACAATGACTTCCATAACCTCCTGGTCATTCAGTTCCGCCCCTTTCCCCCGCTCGATCTCTTTATTCTTGATCGAGGACTTCAGGAGGCGGATAACCGAAAGCCTCAGAGCGTCCCCGGACTTCATCGACGCTTTCATCTCTTCATTTAACTTTTTTTTCAGTTCAGACATCGGAATCAACTTTCTGCGGCAACACGGGGCTTTTTGATTGTTTTTTTCCGGGCAGAAATGGATTTCTTTTTTCTTTTGATGCTCGGCTTTTCATAATGCTCCCGTTTCTTGACTTCAGAGAGAATCCCGGATTTTTCGCATTGTTTTTTAAATCTTCTCAGGGCATTTTCAAAGGACTCATTTTCTTTAACCTTAACGACAGACATTCTCGTTTCGCCTCCTTTCCCGTTGATTTTAAGAGTGGAAAAGTAAACTTTAAGTATAGCAAGTTAAAGACGCCCATGTCAACCGGGAGGCCAGGCCATCGCCCGCCCGCCCAGCAAATGGTAATGGAGATGAAAAACCGTTTGTCCGCCGTCACTCCCCTGATTAATCACCAGGCGAAATCCTTTTTGATCGAGCCCTTTTTCCCGGGCGATTTTTCTGATCACCGACATCAAATACCCCTCTAACGAAGGGTCCTCTTTTTCCTTCATCTCCAAAAACCCTCCCCGATGGGTTTTTGGGATCACCAGAATATGGACGGGAGCCTGGGGATTGACATCGTAAAAGGCAAGCACAGCGTCATCCTCAAAAACTGTTCGAGAAGGAATTTCTTTCCTGACGATTTTGCAAAAAAGACAATTTTCCATAAAACCGCTCTCCGGAGGTTATTTCTTTAAACCGGCTTTCCCTTCTCTCTTCTGTAATTCATCAAACAGCTCCGAAACGGCAATCCCGTGGAACCCCATGACCACCAGCGTATGGAACCAGAGGTCGGCAATTTCCCATACAATTTCTCCGCGGGTCCCATTTTTTGAACTCAGGATCACCTCGCCCGATTCCTCGGCAACTTTTTTTAAAACCGCATCCTGGCCTTTTGAAAAAAGGGAAGAGACATAGGAGCCGGGATCCGGAGTCTCTTTTCTCTGTAAAATGACCTGATAGACCCTCTCCAAAACATTTTCGGACTCCTTTTTGACAACGGCCGGACGGTTTTTACCCTCGATCCATTGTCCGTGTTCTAATTTTCTATAAAAACAGGAGAAACGTCCGGTATGGCAGGCCCCTTCCTTTTGATCCACCTTGATTAAAAGGGTGTCCTCGTCGCAATCGACAAAAATCTCCCTGACGGCCTGAATATGCCCCGAGGTTTCCCCTTTTTTCCATAACGACTTGCGAGACCGGCTCCAGAAAACGGTGGTTCCCGATTCCAGGGTCTGTTTAAGAGATTCCTCGTTCATGTAGGCCACCATTAAAACCTGCCCGGACCGGACATCCTGCACCACGGCAGGAATCAGCCCTTCGGCATTAAACTTTATTGCGGAAATCGATTCTTTCTTCATATCGGACGGATGGGGACTCCCTTTTTAATCAGATATTCCTTTGCTTCCTTAATCGTGTGGCGCCGGTAATGGAAAATCGATGCCGCCAGGACCGCATCGGCTTTTCCGACGGTCAATCCTTCATAAAGGTGCTCCAGCGTGCCGACGCCTCCCGAAGCAATCACCGGGATCTTTACCGCATCTGCCACTGACCGGGTCAATTCAAGGTCATACCCTTCACAGGTCCCGTCTCTATCCATACTGGTCAAAAGGATCTCCCCGGCCCCGAAAGACTCCATCTGTTTTGCCCATGAGAGCACATCGAGACCCGCTGGCTTCCGCCCTCCATGAGTATAAACCTCCCAGCCTTTTTCCCCCTGTTTTCTTTTGGCGTCAATGGCGACAACGATGCACTGGATCCCAAACCGCCTTGCGGCATCGCGGATAAAATCGGGGTTTTCAACAGCGGATGTATTGATGGAGACCTTGTCGGCGCCCGCGAGAAGCGATTTTCGGATGTCATCAGGCGACCGGATCCCCCCTCCCACGGTTAACGGCATAAAAATTTCTGCGGAGGTTTCCTCCACCACTTTAAAAAAGGTTCCCCGCCCTTCGTGAGAAGCGGTAATATCGAGAAAGCAGATGGCGTCGGCCCCTTCGTCATTATAAAATCTGGCCGCCTCCACAGGATTTCCCGCATCCTTTAAATCGACAAAACCAATCCCCTTGACCACCCGGCCGTCTTTCACATCAAGACAGGGAATGATTCTTCTTGCTAACATGCGGCGCCCCTGGCGATGGCAATGGCCGGTTCCAGAGAAATGGCGCCTGTATACAGGGCCTTTCCGATAATAATCCCTTCGATGTTTTTCATCTCCATGATCCGCCGGATATCTTTCAATGAAGAGACCCCCCCCGATACCACCAGAGGGACATGCATCGCGCCTGCCATCTCCTCAATACAGCGGAAATTCGGCCCTTCCATCATGCCGTCTTTTTCAATATCGGTATAAACCAGGGCCGCAATCCCCAACGCGCTGATCTTTCTGCCGTAATCGACAGCCGATTCTCCGGTCACATCTGTCCATCCGGAAATGGCAATTTTGCCGTTTTTTGCGTCTATGCCGGCAACGATCTGCCCCGGGAACGCTTTTGCCGCTTTTTTCAAAAGATCGATATTTTTGATAATCGATGTCCCCAGAACCACCCGTGAAACCCCCATGGAAAGGTAGCTCTCAATGGTTTCAAACTCCCGGATTCCGCCTCCCACCTGGATCGGCGTAGGAACCGTTTTCAAAATTTTCCGGATCACTTCCCGGTTGACCGGCTTTCCGCTGAGCGCTCCGTCGAGGTCAACCACATGGATCATTTCAGCGCCAGCTTCTCGCCATTTTTTTGCGATCGACTCCGGTTCGATTGAAAAAACCTCTTTTTGATCAAACTTCCCCTGTTTCAAACGGACACACTCCCCGTTTTTAATGTCAATCGCGGGAAAGAGCTTCAAGTCAACCCCCCGAAATTCTCCAGAAGTTTTAACCCCGAAGTCTGGCTCTTTTCAGGGTGGAACTGGCAGGCAAAGAGGTTGTCTCTCCAGACGGAAGAGGTAAACTTTATCCCGTAATCGGTCCAGGAAGCCGTCACGCCCTCTTTTTCCGGAATGGCATAATAAGAATGATCGAAATAAAAATAGGCATCCGACGGGATCCCTTTGAACACCGGACAGGAACCGGTGAACCGGACCTGATTCCAGCCGATATGAGGGACTTTCAGCTTCCCGTCGGGAAATTTTTTCACTTCTCCCGAAATCACATCAAGCCCCTGGTGTTCGCCGAATTCCTCGCTTTTTGAAAATAAAAGCTGAAAACCAAGGCATATCCCGAGAAACGGCTTTCCTCGTTGAATCCCCTCAAGAATCGGAGCGATCAAACCGGTTGAACGGAGATGGTCCATGCACTCCGAAAAAGCGCCGACTCCGGGAAGGACCAGATGGCTGGCCCGGGAGACCGCCTCCCGGTCGGAAGTAATCACAGCCTCCCGCCCCGCTTTTTTAAAAGCATTATGGACGCTCCTTAAATTGCCCATGCCATAATCTATAATCGCGATCATAAAACCCCTTTGGTAGAAAGGACCCCTTTAATCCGGGGATCGATCTGAAGCGCCTGGTCGAGCGCCCGGCCAAAGGCTTTAAAAACAGCCTCCAGAACATGGTGCGGGTTCCGCCCGTAAGGAACATGGATATGAAGCGTCAACCCGCTCCGCTGGACCAGGGCCTCAAAAAAATGTTCGATTAAATCAATGTCAAAATCTTTGATCTTTTTCTTCGACATCGCCACCTGGTAAACCAGATAGGGCCTTCCGCTGACATCGAGAATGACCTGCGCCAGAGCTTCATCCATCGGGACAGAGGCGATCCCGTACCGTTTGATCCCTTTTTTGTCCCCCACGGCTTTTGCCAGGGCGTTCCCGAGCGCAATGCCGATGTCTTCGACGAGGTGATGATCATCGATTTCAATGTCCCCCTTGCTCTTTAACTTAAAGTCAAAAAAACCATGTTTGGCCCAGAGCGTTAACATATGGTCGAGAAAAGGGAGGCTCGAATCGACCTCGCCTTTCCCCGTCCCGTCGATTTTCAACTTCATTTGAATTTGAGTCTCGGCGGTTTTTCGTTGAATCATCGCTACCCTGACGGGGGGCTTCCTCATCTTCTCCTGATCTCCATCGAATGGGCATGTCCGGTTAAACCCTCTGCCTGAGCCAGCCGGACGACATCATCCGAAACTTTTTCCAGCTCATCTTTAGAATAGAAAATGATGCTGGTCTTCTTGATAAAATCCTCGACAGAAAGGGGTGAAAAGAACCTCGCGGTCCCTCCCGTAGGGAGGACATGGTTCGGACCGGCCAGATAATCTCCCACCGCTTCCGGGGAGTAATGCCCGAGAAATAAGGCCCCCGCATGCCGGATTCTTTTCATAACCATTTCGGGGTTTTCGACTTCGAGTTCCAGATGTTCGGGCGCCAGAAGATTGGCGATGTCAATGGCCTGGTCCAGAGAGGCCGTGACAAAGATCACCCCGTTGTTTTTAACCGAGACTCCGGCAATCGCTTTCCGGTCCATCGTTTTCAATTTGATTTCGGTCTCTTTTTTGATCTCTTTTGCGAGCGCCATCGAAGGGGTCAAACAGATCGGATAGGCCTTC
>JACQBY010000153.1 GCA_016201875.1 Nitrospirota bacterium | reverse complement strand
TGAAAATTTATCCTGTCCGGTTTCAACCGGCGTATGGGTTGTGAAGTTGCACAACTCCCTTACCCTGGGGATGTCATAGGGAAATTCCCCGGGCCTCAAATCCTTGCCGGAAAAAGAATGCCGGCGGAGGAGTTCCAATCCCAATAATGCAGAATGCCCCTCATTCATGTGGTAGTGTCGAATCTCAAACCCCAGAGCATGAAGCATCCGGACTCCGCCAATCCCCAGAACCATTTCCTGCTTGAGACGGCTGGTTTCATCCCCTCCATAGAGAGCGTACGTGATTTTCCGGTCATCAGGGCTATTTTCGTCAAGATCTGTGTCGAGCAGAATAACGGGTACCTCTCCGTTCATACGCCCTTTAAGAATATAAAGCCAGCCTCCTATCCAGACAGGCCGTCCCTCGATCGTTACCGCAATTTTTGCGCCCAGGGGAGCCGCCCATCGGTCCGGCTCCCACAAATCGGGGTGTTCGACCTGACTCCCCTCTTCGCCGATCTCCTGCCTGAAATAACCGGCCCGGCTCACCAGCGTCACGGCAACCAGGGGAAGCTCCAAATCGGCGCAGGAACTCATGGTGTCTCCGGCCAGAACACCCAGGCCTCCGCTGTAGGTGGGGATCTCGCTTCGCATCGCAATTTCCATGGTGAAATAGGCAATGCGGGGTTTTTGCGTAAATTCATGGAGCATCAGGAAGTTTCTTTCAGGCCACTATCCATTTCTCCTGCAGGCGCGCAAAAGTCCGTTCATCTGTGTGACGCCGTCCGATTTTTTTAAGCGTTTCCAGAACACGGGGGCCGGTCCCCCAGTCGCTCCATAAAACATCATTCACTCTGGCAATCAGAAGCCGTGAAGGATACTTTTCAAGTATGCTATGGGAAATGGTTGCCTTCCCCATATTCTGGTACTCCTGCCGGACAACCTCCTGTTCTCCGGAGGTGCCAAGAGCATTCAGGATTTTTTTAAAATGACCCTTCATCCCGGGTAGGGCTTCCAGCGCCAGGTTCCATAATGTGGAACAACGGGCCACCATCACGAGCGTATTCCAGAGATAACCCTGTTTTAAAAATTCTCCGGCAGCGGCAGAATCCGGCTTTTCATGAAACCGTTCGACCCGGCTGATCTCAGTGCCGTTTAAACCCGGAATTCTTTCTCCGGGCTGAATCCACCCGTATTCAATCTCCGGGGAATCAGGCTGAATGCCTAAAAGAGCGATTTTGTCCGGAAATAGCTGAACCGCCCTTCTGGCAAACCTCACATGCTCCATAAAACGCTCTTCTTCGAGAATAAAGTGATCCGCCGGGAAAATGACAACCATACTCTCCGGATCATTCTTGTAAATAGCGGCAAGAGGAAGAAGGACCCCCGGGGCGGTCTCACGATTATGGGGCTGGAAAATAACCCTCTCCGGAGGACGTTCTTTAAGCTGAACGTCAATAATATCCCGGTGTTTGGAGTCAACAACCACCAATATTTTCCCCCGGGGAATCAGTGTTTCAACCCGGTCCAGAGTATGCTGGATCATGGAACGTTTTCCGGTAAAAGCCACATACTGTTTGGGGTGGCGGCACCCGTAAACCTGGTAAACAAAATCCTCCATCCTTGTCCCATTCCCTCCAGCCAGGACAATCGCATAGGTATCGGGCATTTTTTCCGGATTTGAAATTTTCGCCGCCAGGACGGTCCTGATCTTCTCTTTTGCCAGCAAGGTTCATCTCCTTTCTCCACAAAAAATTTTGGCCGTTCAAGGACTCCTGGTTTTTACTCGATTTTGATGTTGATCTCTTTTCGCTTCGCTTCTTCGCTTTTTTGAAGGCGGACCTCAAGGACCCCATCCTTAAAACTGGCGCTGACTTTGTCAGATAAGACTTTTTCAGGAATATCGATGGATCGCTCGAATGTGCCGTATGAACGTTCCGAGTAATAATAACCTTTCTCTTTAACCTCTTTTTCTTTCTTTTTCTCTCCCTTGATCGTAAGGACATCGCCGGAAAGGTGGATTTCCAGATCTTCTTTTTTCATTCCGGGAAGTTCAGCCTTTACAACAATGTCATCTTTTTCATCAAAAATTTCTATCGCCGGAATCTGAAGTCCAAGATCTCCCTCCCGGAGACGGAACTCCTCCGGCCAGCCAAAGCCGGACATCGGCCTTCTCCAGAGCTGGTGAAGATTCCGGTCAAACTCCCTGTATAGCCGCCCCAGGCCAAATGGAACCCTCCAGGGCGTTACGTCTGTTACCTCCCCTTTTTTGTTTTTTTCTTTTAACATGGGTTGATCCTCCATTTTTTAATAGGGTTAATCCCGATCGTCTTTTAAAGAAGACCGGGGAACGGTTAAAATATACTCCTCAAGCAACAGCTTTTTCAACAAACTGCTCACATAAGGGTTTGTCCATTTCAATAGACACCTTTTTTCCTTTTTGCACAGGTTGTTTGGAGCCTGAGAAATATTCTTGACTTGCATTTTTTAAAAATTCCATGAAAATAGATGAGACACATTATTCTTCAGGTTCGGTTCTATGCGTATTCTGTATGCTTCGTCAGAAGTTTTTCCTTTCGCCAAAACAGGAGGATTGGCAGATGTAGGAGGATCCCTCCCTTCTGCCCTCGAACGGCTGGGGCATGAAGTGAAGGTCATCATGCCCAGGTACTCGGTTATTCCGGGGGACCGATGGGAATTTATAAAGGTGAAAGATTTTACCCTCAGGCATGGAAAGAAAGAGCATTCCCTGACCCTCTGGAAGAGCCGCCTCCCCGGCGTTTCAGTTGAGTTTTTATTTGTTTCCACCCCTCTCTTCTTCAACCATAACGGCCTCTACAGCGAAAAGGGAAAAGATCATCCTGACAACCTGGAAGGATTTTCACTGTTTTGCCGGGCCATGCTGGAAGCGCCAAAACTCTTAAACTGGAAACCTGATATTCTCCACGCCAATGACTGGCAAACAGGGCTGGTCTTTGCTTATTTAAAGACCCTCCTCAGGGGAGACCCCTTCTACCGGAAGACAGGAACGCTTTTTACCATTCATAATATGGCTTATCAGGGGCTGTTTCCCGGTTCGAATTTTCCAAAACTGGACCTCCCCCGGAACACCTTTTCTCCTGACATCCTGGAGTTTTATGGACAGATTAACTTTCTCAAAGGGGGCCTGGTTTTTGCCGACATCTTAAATACGGTCAGCCCCACCTACAGCCGGGAGATTCTCACTCCTGAATTCGGCCATGGGTTGGAGGGTGTTCTTCAAAAACGCCGGAATGACCTTTTTGGAATTATCAACGGAGCCGATTATCAGGAGTGGGACCCTGCCCGCGATTCCTTTCTTCCCAGCGGTTATACTGCCGGGTCGCTGGAAGGCAAATCAGTTTGCAAAAAGACCCTTCAGAGAAGATGCAGATTTTCAGAAAAGGATGTCCCGCTGATCGGAATCATTTCCCGCTTAACGGCTCAGAAGGGGACCGATCTTGTCCTCGATATCCTGGATGAGTTGATGTGCCTCGACATCCAGCTTGTCATTCTCGGCGTGGGAGAACCGGACCTCCAGGAAAAGCTCCGGGCGAAGGCCGGCCGGTACAGGGACAGGCTTTCGGTACACCTGACTTTTGATGAAGCTTTTGCCCACCGCGTTGAAGCCGGAGCGGATTTATTCCTCATGCCGTCGAGATACGAACCCTGCGGCCTGAACCAGATCTATAGCCTCCGATACGGGACGATCCCCGTGGTTAGAAAGACAGGGGGCCTGGCCGACACCGTCATTGACGCAACCCCCTCGAATATCTTGTCCGGCAAAGCAACCGGATTCATGTTTGAAACTGCCAGCCCCCTTTCATTATTGACCTCCCT
Organism: Nitrospirota bacterium; assembly: GCA_016201875.1. Taxonomy (GTDB): domain Bacteria; phylum Nitrospirota; class Nitrospiria; order JACQBW01; family JACQBW01; genus JACQBY01. The sequence goes on along the minus strand of JACQBY010000153.1, from coordinate 10,265 downwards.
TCGTCTCGCCCTCTGCCTTTATAAGGACCCTCTTCTCTGGAAAAAACTGGTTCAAACCGCCATGGAGGCTGATTTTTCCTGGGACCATTCCGCCAGGGAGTATGTAAAGCTCTATGAACTGGCTTTAAAAAAAGTGCTCCCCCGCCTCACCGTATGACGGAGGTAAGAAGCCATTAACTTCCGTTTGGCCAACTCCACAATCAACAGGTATGTAGAAACCGCTCCAGCGAGGAAAAAGAAATAAGACGCGGGCAGAGGGGTAAACCCCAGTATTCCGGCCAGAGGGGTAAAAGGAAGAAGCGCCCCCCCGGCCGCCACGGCAATGACGGTCATGATTAAAGGCTTGCCCGGCCGGCTGGTGAAAGGGTTGCCGGCGGTTCGAATGATTAAAAGGACGAGGGTCTGTGTCGCAAGGGACTCCACAAACCAGCCGGTATGGAAAAGGGCCTCGGAGGCATGAAACACTTTCAACAACACAAAAAAGGTGAGAAAATCATAGACTGAACTGATCGGTCCAATGATAAGCATAAAATTCCTGATCAGGGAAATATCCCATCGTCTCGGCTTGTGGATAAAAGTAGCGTCCACATGGTCTGTGGGAATCGTCAGCTGGGCAAGATCATAGAGAAAATTATTGAGCAGAATCTGCATCGGAAGCATCGGAAGAAAGGGAAGAAAAAGAAACGCGCCTGCCATGCTGAACATGTTTCCAAAGTTCGAGCTGGTCCCCATTAAAAGATACTTCACGACATTTCCAAAGGCTTTGCGCCCCTCCATAATCCCCTGATGCAACACCCGCAGGCTCCTTTCAAGGAGGATCCCTTCAGGAGCCCCCTTTGAAATGAGGAGCCGCTCTCCATTTTTTTCCACCACCACAGAAAGCCGCCGCCGGTCAAAATCAAACGGAATCTCGTCAATTTTTTGATAACCGTCGATGTCGGGCCTGCGATAATTCAGAATGGCGCTATCCAGGGGGCTTTTGATCCCGGTCTCAAAAACACTGTTCAGAGAGGCAAAAAAATAGACCTCTTCGGCCATACGGCCCAGCGGATCAAGATGGCCGGCCAGACTCATTTCTCCGCGGGTCAGGGTGCCGGTTTTATCGCTGCAAAGAATATCCATGCTTCCCAGGTTCTGGATCGACGCAAGATGTTTGACGACGACCTTCAGCCGGGCCATGTGGACAGCTCCACGGGATAGCGTCACCGAAGTGATCATCGGAAAAAATTCAGGCGTTAAACCTACGGCCAGGGCAATGGCAAAAAGAAGCGATTCGAGAGGATCGCGATGGAACGCCGCCGTAACCGTAAAAACAAAGAGGACAAGAAAAAAAACGGTTTGCATGATTAAAAAACCGAATCTTCGGCTCCCCCGTTCAAATTCGGTTTCCGGCGGCCGCCTGGACAGCAGGGATGCCACATCCCCAAAGGCGGTCTTCTCCCCTGTGGCCACAACCAGGGCCAAAGCCGTCCCGCTGATGACGGAGGTTCCCAGAAAAACCATGTTTTTGGCTTCCGCGGGAGAGGACGGATCCCCTTCAAGGTCCTCTTCTTGTTTTTCAACCGGCATCGATTCGCCGGTTAACGCCGCCTGACGGATTTGAAGGGACCTGGCCTGAAAGAGTCGGCCATCTGCCGGAACAAGATCCCCGGCCGTCAGCCGGATAATATCCCCCGGCACAAGATTCCGGATAAGGACTTCACTCCAGCAACGGTCTCTCAGAACTGTTGCCGTAGACGCCACGGTTTCACGCAATCTTTCGATCACCCGCGCCGACCTGGAGGTCTGAACAAAGTTCAGGGTAATTCCCAGAAGCACGATGGTAATGATGATAGAGGCATTGATCTGTTCGCCGGCAAGAGCCGAGATCACACTGGCCAACAGCAGGATGATAATTAAAGGATTGGCAAGCAGAAGAAGAAATTGAACGGCCCCATGGGTCCGTTTTACCGGAACCGGCTCGTTAAGGCCATATTGGGCCAGCCGGCGGAAAGCCTCTTCGCCCGTTAAACCTTCAGGTGAGGAATTAAATTGCTCGAACAGTGAAGATAACGGGATAATGGAAGGTGAAATCATTTAACCCTTGTCAGGTCTTTAACCTTATTCAGCAGATGCGGGGGAGTTGTTCGCCGCTTAACATATCGACAATTCGGTCTGAACCCATTTTGTTTCTCATGATCACCGGGAATGTCTCTGAAATCCCATCTGGAGTTCCTTTTTCGACCTCTCCGATAATGCCGGAACCCTCTCCCATGGGATGAGACCGCATGATCGAAAGCGCATGGGCGGCCTCTTCGCGTGGAATAAAGGCAACAAATCTCCCTTCATTGGCAATATGAAGAGGGTCAAGTCCCAATATCTCACAGGCTCCCCGCACCTCTTCCCGGACCGAAATCAGGGCTTCATCAATCCGGATTTTAATCCCGGCGCTTTGGGCAATTTCATTTAAGGCGCTGGCAAGGCCTCCCCGGGTCAGATCCCGCATACAATGGATATGGATTCCGGATGAAAGGAGTTCTCTAGTCAAGCCGGCCAGAGGGGCCGAGTCGCTCTCCAGAGCGCTTTCGAAACTGAGCCCTTCCCGGCACCCCATAATTGCTATCCCGTGGCTCGCAATATCGCCATTGATTAAAAGGATATCCCCGGGACGGACAGATGCCGGGCCAATTTTTTGAGAATGCTCAACAACCCCTATCCCTGTTGTATTGATAAAGATCCCGTCTCCCTTCCCCCGTTCGACGACCTTGGTGTCTCCGGTAATGATCCTGACGCCTGCCCGGTCCGCGGCTTTTTGCATCGACTGGACCACCCGCCAGAGGGTCTCCATAGAAAGTCCCTCTTCTAATATAAATCCGGCGCTGAGATAGAGCGGGTTGGCCCCGCACATGGCCAGATCGTTGACGGTCCCGTATATGGCAAGCGACCCGATATCCCCTCCTGGGAAAAAAAGGGGCTGAACCACGTAAGAATCAGTCGTCATGGCAATTTTTGAATGGCTTAAATCAACCGTGGTTCCATCGTGCCGGGTGTCAAGAAGAGGGGTCCCGAACAGGGGCAAAAACATCTTTTCAATGAGGTGGTTCATGAGTTTTCCTCCCCCGCCATGGCCAAGGAGGATGGCAGGATACTCTTCGAACGAGACCGGGCAGGATAAAGCAAATTCGTCTTGGTGTTTCAATGTTCAGCCTCCTATGGCCTAATCTGAAACTCTAAAAATAGAAAAGCCCTAAAAAAAGAAAAGCCCCTCGTATAATTGAGAGGCTTTAAAGGTACCGTCATAGAGGATTTTTCTCCGAAGCTTATCGCTTCTTACCGCGATAAGCAAGGCAGGCATTTTTTTAGTTTGAGTTTAATCGAAGACTATGTAAACTTTATGTTCCAGAAAGTCAAGAGGATTTCATCTTAAGGAGTAAACACAGTCAGGCTAGATATTACGAATGAGGGCGACTCAAATAATAAATTTATCCACTTCTTTCTTGAGAATAGAAACCTGCCCAGAGAGAAGTTGTACGGATGTGCTCATTTCTTCGGTAAGACGGAGATTGGAACTTGAGGTTTGATTGATATTTTCCATGACTCCGACGAAGGTTTCTGTTCCCTTTTTCTGTTCTTTAATCGATCTCAAAATCTGTTGCACACGTTCGTTCACATTTTCTACAGAATCACTGATCTGTTTGGTCCCCATGGACTGCTCTTGAATCGACCTCTGAACCACGTGTGTTGAATTCTCCATCATTTCAGTCGCGTGAAGTATCTGTTCGCTCCCTTTTTTCTGTTGAAGGGAGGCGGCTGAAATCTGTTGAACCATCCCGTTAATTTGTTCCATCGCTCTGGTAATTCGTTGAGCCGCTACGGTATGGTCACTTGTGGCCTTTTCTATTTTTAGCGACATCGCGCTCGAAAGGTGAGAGCTTTCCAATATCTTGTTCAGAGCTTCCCTGGCATTCAAAGAGAGATGGATTCCCTTTTCAACACGGCCGAACCCGGACTGAGAAATGTCAATGGCTTCCTGGACCTCTTTACGGACGTCATTGATCAGCTGTGAAATTTCTAGAGTTGATCCGTTGGTCCGATCGGCAAGGTTTTTAATTTCTTCAGCGACAATGCCAAATCCTTTTCCCTGTTCGCCGGCCTGTGCGGCCAGAATGGCGGCATTGAGTGCCAGAAGATTAGTCTGTTTGGTGACTTCATCAATGACGTTAAGAATCTTGCCAATTTGCTCCGAACGCTGGCCCAGTTTGTTAACCACATTTAAAGAGGTTTGGACTGTTTCTTTAATCTGCCTCATTCCATCAATTGTTTCTTCAACTGCAGTCATCCCAAATTGTTCTGCATCCGTCTTCACTTTTTCCGATAAAGAGGCAGACTCCTTGGAGTGGTTTTCAATTTCTTTGATAAAGGTGTTCATTTCTTTTAGAGACGTTATCGCTTGTGTTGAGGAGCTGGAAAGATTCTGCACGTTCTGGGAAACTTCTTTAATGGCGCTGGCCATTTCGACGATGGAGGAGGAGGTTTCATTGACCTTGCCGACCATCGTGTCGGTAGCGTTCGTAACCTCCTTAAAGGAGGTTGACATTTCAAGAATGGACGAAGAGGTGATTTCTGAAGAAGACGACAAACTCTCCACATTCGACGAGATTTCCATGATTGCGGAGTTCATCTCAATAATTGAGGAAGAACCTGTTTCAGCAGAGGAGGCCTGAGCTTTCGCCCCTTCCATGACCGTCCGGGTATTTTTTCCAATTTGATCTGTAGCGGAAGCAACATGGTGTGTCACTTCCCGGATATTTTTAATCATCGCGCTTAACCGATCTGACATTTTAATGAAAGACGCGCTTAGAATTCCGATTTCATCCTGAGAATTCACGACGTATCTGTGGGTAAAATCCCCTTCTGCGATTTTAGTGGCCAAGGCGATGATGGAAGTCAGTCTTGTACTGATACTGCGGGCCACGATGACGCTGAGGGTTATTCCGGCAATCAGAATGACAAATGTGATCGCGGCCGTAATTTGATTGAACGTTTTAATCCGCTGTTGCATTACGGCAATGTTATCTCTAAAGACTTTATCCTTCTCAGCCGTGTAATTCTTGATTTTATTTTTCAGATTTTGATTCAGCTCCGCAAAGTCATTCATTCTCTTTTCAATCTCGGAGGGGTCTTTTTTTGCCATGATGAGCGTGACCAGGTTTTTACTCACGACCGTATAGTTATTAAAAGACGTTTCCATCTCCAAAACAGTTTGAATATCTTTCATTTCATATTTCTTCAAATGGGCAATCGTTTCGATAAAATCTCTTTCAATCTCCCGGGCTTTTTCCAATTTAGCAACGTCCCCAAAACTGATGGAATCCACATATATTTTCCCCAGGTTTGCAAACTTGTCCTCTAATATCAAGCCATCTCTAGAGGTCGAATAGTCTTTTTCCTGGAGATCCGTGGCGGCATTGATCAGGTGTATTCCTTCCATCCAGCCATAGACTGAGTGAGCCAACACCGTTAACAAAATCAAAGAAAAGCTGGCGGCAAGTTTCTGCTGTATTTTTAAATTACGAATCATCGTCATCATTATTAACTTAATCTCACTCCTTATGAAAAACCGTTATTTGAACCTTATTCCTGTTCTGTCCGGTTTTCGTTATTTTCTGATATGAGAAAAGCATAACTTGCTCTCCTTGTTTAAAGTTTAATACATTTTAATGAGAAGTCAATTGAGAGGTAGTACCCTGAAACATGAAGTATCAAGACATTCGGATTTAATAACTGAGGGGAGGAGCGTCATGGCTTTTCCTCCTTGATTAAGGTTTGTTTTGAAAAAGCTACCTTAACAGGAAAAACCATGACTCTTTAGGCCCTTTAAGAGCCACGAACTGTAAAGATATTTCTCAACGACTGCGGATGATTATTCCTGAACTGTCAAAATGACCTTTATTCCTGACTTGTCCGGTATTTCGTCTTTATAAACATACCCTATTGCTCCAGGATCTCTTGAAACCTCATCGATCACTTCCTGGAAAGTCTCTTTTTTAGAAGGAGGAGTCCCACCCTCCTGAAACAGCTTGCTGATCCAATAATTGTCAAAGGTGGTCGGATTTGTTCTTAACACTTTATCGAGAAACGAACCCCGAATCGGTTTACTTCCCTGGTAATCGATGGGCTTGATTTTAACGGACCCCCAAAACTGTTTATCTCCCAAAAAGATTTCTTTCACTTCCAATAGTTTGATCGATTCAATTGAGGCTTTTTTGTTTACCACAAAGGCGATCTCTCTGGCCTCCGCTCTATAAATTCCTGTCGCAAAAAGGATGACCAGTATAATCAGAACTCTTAATCCCATTTTCATTTCCACTCTCCCTAAGGTCTTTTATCAAAGAATAATGGTTTTTTCATTTTTAGAAACTGAACGCCCATTGCAACGTATAGAGCTTAATGGCGTCTATTCCGGCGATATTCCTAATCTGAAATTCTCCTCTCAGAGATGTCCCCTGGGAAAGATCATAACGAATTCCTCCAACATAGGTGATATTAGAAAGGGTTGCCTTCGCCAAATTAGTCTGCAAATCCTGGTTGGCCGGATCAGAAATAGCCTTTAGAAAAGGATCATCGGACGAAGCCTTCGCTTCCTCATACCTGGCGTATGGGACCACACTCCCAAATAATCTATACCCCGTCTGGAAAAAATAACCGTGGTTATAATAGGTAGAACCGGGCTGGGTCAATTTATCTTTGTCCGTTATAAAATAATATTCGCTCAAGACTTCCCACTGATCGCCAAAATAGACAACATGCGCTCCGAGTATCGCCTGGTCCACTTCAACCGTTGGGGACGCTATGACTGGAGCCGCCAATGGCGCAAAGTCATTTATCTGTTCAAAGGCTCCCGAGGCGCCGACGATTAACCCTTCAACCGAGGAGGGATGAAAGGAGAGATTATAGGAAACCGCTTTGTTGGACGAATTATCTCCCCCCGCATTCGGTTGCAAGGCGTAATTAAAAATCTTTGGACCGTCTCCAACCATCACGCCATAATGGAATTTTCCGATTTCGGTTCTGAACTTTCCGTCAATCCAGAGGCCAACCAAATGGGCCGGCAAGATGCCCCCCCGGTCTTCGAATGCCACAATTTGAGGGCGATTTACAGAGGTTTGAAGTTGAGCGCCATGATGATAGGCCGTATTCCAGTATCCCAAAATATTGTGGAACCTCCCTACGCGAACCTTAAATTGGTCATTGAAGGCATATCCGATCTGAAGTCTTTCGACGTCGAGTCCGTAGCCATCAGCCGACGCGTCAAACTCAAGGGCAATTTCCGATAATAGGTCAATCCGGTCATTGAGTTGCTGAGAGAGATAAAGATCAAACGTTCCAAGTGAAAATCCACCTGCGTAATTATTTTGACTGGATTCATTATATTTGATATCCGAAAAACCTTTAAACTCGAATGCCTGCGAATTTTCAACTATAGTCAGGACGAATGCTAAAAATAGAAAGAAAATTAAAACTGTATTTGATATTTTTCTGGACATTAATAGATCCTCCTCATCTTATAATTAATTCAAATACACACGGTGTGATGCAACTTTCGAAACTTTTTTGACTGATGAGAGCCATGGTTGATCCCATCCATCCTCCCAATCATTTTCAGCCATGAGGTGCCTCTATGTTCCAGTTTATCGTGATTTTTTTTCGGAAATGTAAATTTTTTTAAAAATTACCAACTCTTTTTTTAAAAGTCAAGGAATTTTGATCAATAAATCATCATACAGAATAAAATCTCCCTCACCGGTAGCGATAATAAGCGGCACAGGCCCCTTCGGAGGAGACCATCGTCGCCCCGGCAGGATGGTCGGGCGTGCAACTCCTTCCGAAAGAAGAGCATTCCTCCGGTTTTCTGATTCCCTGCAATACAAGTCCGCTAATGCAGTCGGGGGATTCCGTCACTCCCCTCACTTCATCTCTTGCGGGTCCAAACCTTCCTTCTGCATCGTATCGGGCAAACTCTTTTCGCAGGGCCAGTCCGCTTTGGAGAATTTCACCGATTCCTCTCCATTTTCCCGGGACAATCTCAAAGACCTTTTCAATCATCTGCCGGGCATGAATGTTCCCCTCCCGCAGGACTGCCCGAAGATACTGATTTTCGACTCCGGCCCTCCCCTCCTCCAGCTGTCTGATACAGAGATAAACCCCTTGCAGAATATCGAGCGGCTCAAACCCGGTTACCACCACAGGAACCCGGTATCTGCTGGCAATCGGTTCATATTCAAAATACCCCATGACCGCGCAGACATGGCCGGCGGCCAGAAACCCCTGGACGCGGTTATCCCGCGAAGAAAGAATCGCCTCCATCGCCGGGGGAACGAGGAAATGCGAAATGAGAATAGAAAAGTTTTTAATCCTTTCCAAAGAAGCCTGATAAACCGCCATCGCATGAGCCGGCGCGGTGGTTTCAAATCCGATAGCAAAAAAAACAATCTCCTTTTCCGGATGTTTTCTTGCAAGGCTTAACGCGTCAAGCGGAGAGTAAACCACACGGATATCTCCTCCCTCTCCCTTTGCCCGAAGAAGATCTTTTTTCGTTCCGGGAACCCGGAGCATATCTCCAAAAGAACAGAAGATCACTCCCGGACTCAATGCAATTTCAATCGCCTTATCAATAAGCTCCGACGGAGTGACACAGACCGGACACCCCGGTCCATGTGAGAGAGAGACCTTTTCAGGGAGCATTTTATCCAGGCCATATTTGACAATCGCATGCGTCTGCCCGCCGCAAACTTCCATAATCGTCCAGGATCTGGTGGTGATCTTTCTGATTTCTGCCGCCATCTCCCTGATGGGGCCAGCCTCTCTGTATTCATCAATAAATTTCATGAATCCCCTTCTTCTAACTCTTTAATCTGCCGAAGGGTTTCAAAAATCCGGCCAGCCTCTTTTTCGTTCAAAAGAGTGATCGCAAAACCGACATGGACAATAACATAATCCCCGACCTTTGCCCCGGGGACATAGACCAGCGCCACGTCCTTTTGTATCCCGCCGAAATTGACCTTTCCGGTGATCAGCGGGGAATCGGAAATCGTTTCAATTTTTCCGGGAACGGCCAGGCACATTATGCTGATCCCCTCTCCTGATTAACCGCGGCCACCATCTGGCCAAGCGAAATTCCCCCATCATTGGGGGGTACAAACCGGTGCCACACAGGGCAAAAACCTTCACCGGCAAGGCGGGTAACGGCATGCTCTAATAAAATCCTGTTCTGGAAACACCCGCCGGTCAGAACCACGCGGTTATTTCCAACGATTCGGGCAACAGTGATAATCGATTCAACTAAAAAATGATGGAATTTTGCTGAAATGATCCCAGCCGGAGTTCCAGATTGAATCTCCTCCAGGATATTCCGGACCATCGGCTCCCAATCGACAACGATCCGCTTTTCTTTTCCAACCCCTTCTTCAACAATTTTCATAGGATAATGATCCCCGGTGATCCTCTCTTTGATAGAAAACTCCAGGTCCATGGCCGCCTCCCCTTCGAATCCGGTATGATGCCGCAGATCCTGGAGGTGATATCGGAAGCCTCTTGAAATCCCCGGCCCCGCAGAAAGGCTTCAAAAAACCGGGGGGGCTCAAAAATCTTCAACTGGACCTCCGTAACCCGGTTCTCTTTGACCTTGATGAAAAGCCCCCCTTCCCCTTCAACGCGGGCAAGAAGATCGACTTTGATCGTTTTATTCTTCATCGACCTGACCCGCCTTTCGAAACGATTCGGCTCCAGCGTTAAAGGTCCTGAAAACCCGGAAAATCTCCTGGTCTTTTGCCCCGAGACGGCTCCAGGCTTCGCTCATCGAAGGGACGTTCGGCGTTTCCGCCGGCCCGAAGCAGCCGTAGCAAGCCCGATCATAGGTCGGACAAAGGGCCCCGCATCCCGCATGGGTCACCGGTCCCAGACAAGGGGTGCCGGAAGAAATCATCAGACAGACATTCCCTTTTCTCTTGCAATCCAGACAGACGCTTTCAGCCGGTATTCCCGGTTTCCTCCCTTGCAAAAAAGCAAGGATTACTTCTATTAATCAATCCATAAGTAAGTTCATATTTTTCTTGACAGTGCGATCTGGAAATGATTCAATGGGGCATGTTAAACTCAGCGTGAATTCGGTGGGGCGGCTCCTGGCGCAGATGGGGATCACCTGTCAAAAGCCGTTGTATCGCGCCATTGAACGCAACGAGGGCTTGGTGCAGAAATGGCTCAAAAAAGAATACCCGAAAATCAAG
>JACQBY010000156.1 GCA_016201875.1 Nitrospirota bacterium | reverse complement strand
TGGTTTATTAAGAGGTTTAGAAGTGGTTGCCTCATGGCCCGGAGGGCGCATGCCACTGGTGCTTCTGGTGATGTGCCGCGTGGTCAATGCCCCGCTTGCCATTCAGCCTGATAACGTTGAATTGTCTTACCTTTTAAATTCCGGCGTTCTTCTCTTCCACGCCGAAAATCAACAGGACTTTTTTGATTTCACAATGAAGGCCTTTATCATTTCCGAGAAGGTTGATGTGAACCTTCCGGTTGTGGTTTCTGTGGATGGGTTTTTTGTGACCCATGCGCGGGGATACGTCGAGTTGCCCCCTAAAGATATTAAATTGCCTCCGAGAGATCCGTATTACGCCGCAACACCCTGTATGGATAACGAAAATCCTCCGGCCCGTATTTCAAGAGATGCTCCGATTCAGAAATCTAATTTTATCAGCTATCAGATGCATGCTTCATGGCAGCAGGAAGTTTTTGCCGCCCATGAGCGGTCCCGCCGTTATATTAACCAGTATATGGGGGGGGCCATCGAGGTGGTTAATCCGGGAGCTGAAATCATGCTCGTTGCTTCAGGAAGCGCCGTATCCCAGGCAAGAGAAGCGGTCCGGCAGGCAGAGGAAGACCGCGGCGTTAAAATCGGGCTGGTCAAGGTCAAGTCGCTTCGCCCTTACCCCAAACTTGAATTAATCGAAGCCTGCAAACATGCCAAAACGATTATTGTTCCCGAATTCAATTATGTCGGCTGGCACAATAAAGAGGTAAGAAGCGTTCTTTATGGCCATTCCAAAGCCAAAATTCTGGATGGTCCGAGAGTTTATGGCGGCATGTCGATGCCGACAGAGATGATTCTTGATTACATTTTCCCGACTAAAGGCAAAAGATTTTAATTAAACCTTTGAATAGAGAATTCAGGAGATAAACCGATGTCGTTAAATACCATTAAGATTGCAGAGGGTTTTTCCCATTTCATGCCGAAAGAGTATGTGGACCTGGTCGAAAAAGGCCCTTACGGCCGAACGGTCAAGGTTTCAGATATGGGATCTTTCAAGGAAATCCTCGAAGAACATCCCATGTGCGCGGGATGTGCCATGACCTTATTTATTCGTCTGACCATGATCGGTTTTCCTAGCCCGGAAAATACCATCATTATCGGAACCGCCGGTTGCGGACGTTTGGCGATCAGCCAGGCAAATATCCCCTTTATTTATGGAAACTACGGCGATACCAATGCCGTGGCTTCGGGGTTGAAGAGAGGTTTATCTATCCGTCATCCTGATCAGCCGAAAGATGTGGTTGTCATGGCGGGCGACGGAGGGCTGGTCGATATCGGGTTTAGCCCGTTAATGCATTCCTGGTTCAGAAAAGAAAAATTTACCACGATCATGCTCGATAACGAAGTTTATGGTAATACCGGAGGGCAGGAGAGTGGAATGACCACCAAGGGGATGGTCCTCAAAATGGCTCCGCTTGGTAAAAAGTTCGAGAAAATGGATGTGATCGGTCTGGCAAAGACGGCCGGCCTTTCCTACATTGCCCGTATCGCTCCGACAAACCCCACCCGTGTGGCTAACACCGTTAGAAAAGCGGTTTTAATCGCCAGAGAGATCGGTCCCACCTATATTCAGGCCTATACCTCCTGCAACATTGAATATGCCATTCCAACGGCAAAAGTGATGGATGATGCCCGGAATGTAGAAAAAGAACGGTATGGATTCATGGAGATCATTTCCGACGAGGCCAAAGAGTATCTTGCGAGAATCGATAAAGAAGCCAAAAAACCGGTCCCGGCATAAGATCGATCCGGATCAGTCTTTTTAACAAGAAGGGATTAAACAATGAAAAAAAGATATAACATTCGTATGGCCGGTATAGGAGGACAGGGGGTTGTGACCGCCTCTCATATCTTGAGCAATGCCGTCATTATCAGCGGCGGGGAGAGTACGCTCGTTCCGTTTTTCGGTTCTGAAAAGCGGATGGCCCCCGTTGAAAGTTATGTCCGGATTGCCGAAGATAAAATCTATGAAATTGGCGAAATCATTTTCCCCAACGCCTTGATGATTTTCCATTCGCAGGTCATCACGCATGGGAAGTCTTATACCATGCCCTTTTACTCGGGTCTGAAAGAGGGGGGAATTGTCCTGATCAACCATGAAGTGCTCCTTGATTTGATCGAAGACGAAGAGCGGGAGTTAAGGGAAAAGAAGGCCAGAGTCCTCTATCTTCCGGCGACCAAAATCGCGAGCGAAGTGGCGGGAACAGAACTGGCAACGAACATGGCCATGTGCGGCGCTATGGCCGGGATCATGGGAATGCCCGATCTGGCCTCTCTTGAGCAATCGGTGAAAGAAAGGTTTCTGGGAAAAGGGTTTGTGGTTTCGGGAGGAACCGCTTCTCTGGATAACGTGATTGAAAAGAAGTTTGCCAAAAAAGCGCAGTTGATTCAAAAGAACATGGATGTCGTTACCTACGCCTATAATTATGCGGTTGATCATGGCTGGCAGGCTGTGAAAGCAGGAAAAGCCAAAGAAAAAGCCATGGCCTAGGTTTTTAGAGTTCGGACTTTATTATTAACTTTAATGAATGAAGAGATAAAGGAGTTTCATGTACGTTGTTGCCCATGTTGATACTTCGATTTGCTCCCAAACAAGTTGCCGTCTCTGCACGCAATATTGTCCGGAAGCAAATACTATTTTATATGATGCCGTCCGAAAAACGGCTTATGTCGCCGTTGACCGGTGCAAAGGATGTGAAATTTGCGTGGGGATATGCGATACGCTCGCAAAACATCACGCGATTAAAATGCTTTCTGTCGAAGAGATCGAAGATCCGTTTGAAATGGCAAAAGGATCGATTCCCTCACCCGCATAAATGAAGGAGGCGATAGAATCAATAAAAAATCCCGCTTAATGCGGGATTTTTTATTTAAATAGTGTCTGAACGAAAACCCTATATTTTTTACGGATGATTCGCGTTGCCCCTGCCGAAAAAATCGCTTCAACGGAAAAACATCGTCAATACGATTGTTGTCCGCATATTTATTTCCTGCTTCCTCGTATTCTTGCAGAATT
>JACQBY010000148.1 GCA_016201875.1 Nitrospirota bacterium | reverse complement strand
GGAGGTGATCGACCGGTTTTATGGGTGCGGCTCTCCCATTTCTCAAGCACAGGTAAAAGCGGGAGAGACCGTGGTGGACCTTGGTTCGGGAGGGGGCATTGATTGTTTTATCGCGGCCAAAAAGACCGGTCCAACCGGAAAAGTCATTGGCGTGGACATGACGCCATCGATGCTGGAGGTGGCCAACCGAAACAAAATTCCGGTTGCTCAGAACCTTGGATACGACGTTGTCGAATTTCGCAAGGGATACCTGGAAGCCATTCCGGTGGAGGATCGCACGGTTGACCTGATCACCTCCAATTGCGTGATTAACCTCTCGGCCGACAAAAAGAAGGTCTTTGCGGAAATGTGGCGGGTATTAAAAGATCATGGGCGAGCGGTGATTTCAGATATTATCGCTGAAGATCCTGTTTCCGCAAAACTGGCCTTGAATCCTCAGCTCTGGGGAGAGTGTATTTCAGGGGCATTAACCCAGGAGGAGTTTCTGGCCTATCTGGAGGAGGCTGGTTTTTACGGGCTGGAAATCATTCAGAAAACCTTCTGGAAAGAGGTGGAAGGCTATCCTTTTTATTCTCTCACCGTAAGAGGATTTAAATTTGAGAAAAAGGAAGGATGCAATTTCATCGGCCAAACGGCTATTTATCTGGGTCCCTTCAAGGGGATTATGGATGAGGAAGGCCATTATTTTCCCCGGAACAAAAGTGTGGAGATCTGCACCGATACCGCATCCAAATTAAAGGAAGAGCCGTACAAGACGCTCTTTACGGTGAATGAGCCGGGAACGGTTCGGTCTGAAATTTCAAATTCACTGAGTTGTTGTCCGGCAGGCGGAGGGAAGACAGCCTGCTGTTAACGATTCAAAGGAGAAAAAATGAACGGCTTAGAATGGATTGTTCCGATTCTGATGGTGATTCTTGCCTATGTCAATGGGGCCAATGATGTTTCAAAAGGGATCGCCACGCTGGCGGGGAGCGGGGTTACCGATTATCAAAAAGCATTGGCCTGGGGAACGGTCTGGACCGTAGCCGGCGCCCTTTTAGGATCGGTACTGGCCGTTGGGATGGTCAAAACCATTTCCACAGGGATTGTTTCAATCCACCAGCCTTTTGGCATTTTGTTTCCGGTTTCCGTTTTGTTGGGCGCATTGACCTGGGTGGGGTTTGCCTCCCGGTTTGGCTTGCCGGTTTCGACCACCCATGCGATTGTGGGCGCCCTGGTCGGTTCCGGTTTGGCGATGTACGGGAGCCAGGCGATTGTCTGGGCGTCGCTTTACAAAAAAATTGTCATTCCACTCCTTTTTAGCCCTCTGATTTCATTCGGGTTGATTTTTCTATTATTCCCGGTATTACGGACCGCATTTGGAAAATGGAAAGGTCATTGTTTTTGCTTAATTCCGATCCAATCCTCTTACCTGCTGGTGAATCAAAAAGGAGCGATTTCGAAGGTTTCCATCGCTGATGGAGAATCGCTCCCGGTTTTATCTCCGGTTGAGGATTGTTCCGGCCAGGTTCAGGCGTTAAAGCTCAATATCGATACCTTCCATTGGCTGACCAGCGGTTTAACCAGTTTTGCCCGCGGCTTAAATGACACTCCAAAAATCGTGGCCCTCGGGATGTTTCTGTTTCTGACAGCATCACACCCCACGTTCAACCATTCTTTTTATTATTTTCTGGCCTCTGCCGTTGGAATGGGTCTCGGGAGTTATTGGGCCGGGAGGAAAGTAACACGGGTGCTCGCGGAAAAAATTACCCGGATGGATCATCTTGAAGGTTTCTCCGCCAATGCGGTAACCTCTTTTTTGATTGGAACTTCGGCCAACCTCGGCCTGCCGGTCTCGACCACTCATGTGGCATCGGGCGCGATTATAGGAATGGGATTAAAAAATGGAAAAGGAATTCATTGGAAAACCGTTTGGGAGATGGTTCTCGCCTGGGGATTGACGCTTCCCGTTTCAGGGTTAATTGCAGGGTTGACGGTATGGATTTTTTCCCGGTTTCTTTCATAATCCGGAACTTAAGCCTAACGCCAATAAAAGTGGCCGGCTTTATCATCGGACAGGTGGTTAGTTAATCTCAAAAGTAAAGAGCCAGGCTCCTTTGAAAATGCGAATGATAAAGAGTTTCCAGAATAAGTATTTTGACCAAATCACAAAATTGCTAAAACAAGCTCGCCCCAGTTTCGCGATGACATATCAATTGGAATTCAAAAATTGCTTTGGAGCAATTCCGGGCTATGTCGATGGCCACATATTCATCTCATGTGGAAAGTTCGGAGTCGCTCTTAGGCTCCCGCCAGAAAACCGGGTTGAAACATCCTCGAAGATCATTTATTTTTCGAAATGAGGGGTCGTGGCACCAAAACAAGAACAAGAAAAATAAAAGGAGGCGGGACTCGAACGTGAGCGCTGTCTTGATCGGTTTCCATTATTTTACTCTTTTCCTTTCACAAAGGAACCTTTTGTCCCGAGATTATCAATTATTTCAATCATCAGGGCATCTTTATCTTTTTTTAGTTTCCGAATAAATTCTTTCGGCGCTGCTGTTTCAGGATCGTATTTCGCCCCCCAACGAATGACCTCAAGAATCATCGGAACGAGATCAATGCCCTTTGGAGTTAGTTCGTAAATATATTTCTTTTGATTGTCTGGATCTAAAGTTTTTGTAATAATATTGGTGTCTTCAAGGCGTTTGAGTCTATCAGCTAGAATGTTGCTCGCTATTTTTTCATCAGAAACAAGAAATTCCCCATAATATCTTTTTCCAAGAAACACCATATCGCGGATAATCAGGAGCGACCACTTGTCCCCAATAACATCGAGGGTAAAAGCGATGGGGCAT
>JACQBY010000147.1 GCA_016201875.1 Nitrospirota bacterium | reverse complement strand
GCGCAAATAAATTGTCATACCCGCGAAAGCGGGTATCTAGCAAAATCAATGGATTCCCGATAAAATCATTCGGGAATGACGTAACGTGTATTATGGCAATCAAGTACTAGATTCCCGCTTTCGCGGGAATGACGACTTTTTACGAGACCATTAGTTATGTCTTTAGTTTTGAGAGATAATGCTTGCTGAATTTAGCCATTTTTGGGGAAATGACCGCTAAACAGTAGGGCTGGGCCGGATTATTCTTGAAATATTCCTGGTGGTAATCTTCCGCACGATAAAAAGTGGTCAGCGGAGTGATTTCTGTGACGAGCGGCGCCGTCCAGATCCGGGCTGAATTGATCTCTTTGAAGACCTCTTCGGAAATTTTTTTTTGTTCATCGGTATGATAAAAAATGGCCGAACGGTATTGGGTTCCGGTATCTGCGCCCTGACGGTTTAGGGTGGTCGGATTGTGGATGGCAAAGAAAATCTCAAGGATTTCCTTAAAAGAGATTATTTTCGGGTTAAAGGTCAACTGAACCACCTCGGCATGGCCGGTGGTTCCATGACAGACCTGCTGATAGGTTGGGTTGGGAATCTTTCCTCCGGTGTAGCCAGATTCCACCTGTTCAATCCCTTTGAGGCTGGCAAAAATCGGATCAAGGCACCAGAAACAGCCCCCCCCAAGAGTTGCTGTTTCTCTGGTTTTTTGGTCCGATTGAAATGGATTGTTATTTTCGCCCATAGGAATCCTATCATACCTTATGTTGGGGAAAGATGGGCAATCAAAACTTTGGGAAAGTGGTATACTTGTATACTATTATACTATAATGAAAATAAAATTTTTGGAGGCCTTTTCAGGGTAAAACGATATGTACAGGGGAGAACGGTTTAACAGTGTTACTCATTTGTTGGGTGCAGTCTTTGCCCTGATCGGCATGGTCGTTCTGATTGTGGCGGCTTCCCGCGGGAATGACCCCATGAAAATTGTCAGTTTTACCATTTATGGCACTATTTTATTGATCCTCTATGCATCATCTACCGTTTATCATAGTGTCCGGGGAAAAGTAAAACCCGTTTTTCAAAAGCTCGAGCATCTGGCGATTTATCTGCTGATTGCAGGCACGTATACTCCTATTGCCCTTGTCACCCTCAGAGGCCCCATCGGATGGTCTTTATTCGGAACCATCTGGGGACTTGCTGCTTTTGGGATGATCCAGGAGATTTTGTGGGGAAAAGAACCGAGAGTTATTTCGGTCATCATCTATATATTGATGGGGTGGACGGCGTTGATTGTTATCAAGCCATTGGCTCATGCCCTTCCCATGGTCGGTCTTTTATGGCTGGTGGCAGGGGGATTGTTTTATACGGCGGGGGTTATTTTCTTTGCGCTGGAAGAAAGGCTTGCCCACAGCCATGGCATCTGGCATCTCTTTGTTCTGGCGGGGAGTACGAGCCATTACTTTGCGATTTTGCTCTATGTCTCATGAAGCTTCATCCCATTCTTTTTTGGTTTTGGCTTTCACCCCCATGGCATGGATGTCGTTCTTCATTAACTCGGCCAGCGCATTAAACACCATCCGGTTCCGGTTGATTAAATTGACCCCTTCAAACTGATCTGAAACCACCATGAAATTAAAATGCCCTCCGCCTGCGGCGGCTCCGGCATGACCTTCGTGTTTCCATGATTCATCTTCAATTTCAACATGAATCGGGGAAAACTTATCTTTCAGGATTTGTTCGATTTTTTCTTTTGTCTGGTCTGAATACAGGCTCATAGCGGTTCCGTTTCTTTATGAAATGCGAGATATTGATTTTAGAAAACGATCAATCCCTTCCGCGGCTTTTCGCCCTTCTGCAATTGCCCAGACAATCAAAGAAGCTCCCCGGACGGCATCGCCGGCGGCAAAAAATCCGGTCTCGCTCGACATGAAGTTTTCATCGACCTCGATGGTTCCTTTTGAATTCAACTTGATGTTCAGTTCTTTGAGAAGGCCCTCGTGGAGCGGATGGGAAAACCCCATGGCCAGCAGAACCAGATCGGCCTCTATCGCTTCTTCGCTTCCCGGAATTTCAACAAACTGAGATTGACCATTCCCGGTCCCTTTTAACTCCACTTTGACGGTATGAATTTTTTGAACGATCCCTTTCTCGCCGGAGAAGGATTTGGTCATGATGCTCCATTTCCGGTCACATCCTTCTTCATGAGCATGCGACGTCCGTAAAACCATCGGCCAGTAAGGCCAGGGGGTTGAAGGGGGCCTGTTTTCCGGAGGGAGGGGGAGAATCTCAAATTGATGGACCGACTTCGCCCCCTGGCGGTGAGCGGTCCCCAGGCAGTCCGAGCCTGTATCCCCTCCGCCGATAATGACGACCCGTTTCCCTTTGGCAGTAATCAAGGCGCCGGAGTCCATCCTGTCGCCCGCCGCGACTCTGTTTGCCTGGGTTAAATAATCCATCGCAAAGCATATCCCTTTTAAATCTCTACCCGGCGCAGGGAGATCTCTCGGTTTCATCGCTCCCATGGTCATGCAAACGGCCTGACTATTTTTTCTTAACTCGGAGACGGAAAGGTCTTTTCCAACTTCGGTGTTGGGTACAAACTGAACCCCTTCGGCCTTCATCTGATCAATCCGGCGGTCTAAAACGTTTTTTTCCATCTTGAAATCGGGAATGCCGTACCGTAAAAGCCCCCCGGGACGGTCGGCTTTTTCGTAAACCGTGACCTGATATCCCGCACGGCATAGTTGCTGGGCCGCGGCCAGGCCGGCAGGACCAGACCCAATGACGGAGACTTTTTGATCGCTTTTGGTTTTAGGAAGAACGGGAACCATCCATCCTTCTTTGGAACCATGGTCGACAATCGCCTGTTCAATATTTCGAATCGCCACAGGCTGGTCGATCAGCCCGAGCACGCAGGCCGATTCACAGGGAGCGGGACAGAGCCTCCCCGTAAATTCAGGAAAATTGTTGGTGAGATGGAGGCGGTGCCAGGCATCTTTCCATCGTTCCTGATAAATCAGGTCGTTCCAGTCCGGGATCAGATTGTGGACAGGACATCCGGTTTCACCCTGGCAGAAGGGAACGCCGCAATCCATACAGCGGGCGGCCTGCAATTTCAAGTTTTCATCGGGGAGGTCTTCGTAGAATTCATGAAAATCTTTTACGCGATCCGGAACCGGACGCCGTTTCGGCCCTTCCCGTTTAATTTTTAAAAAACCTTTCGGATCACCCATTGACAGGCGTTTCCTTCCGGGAGGATAAAGCTCCGGCGTGGCCCTGTTCCAGGATCTTCCGGTATTCCACGGAAATGACTTTTACAAATTTGGGCAAATGATTCTCCCACTCTTTCAATATTCTTAATGCCTTTGCGCTCCGCGTCAAACGGGCATGTTTTTCTATCAAGGTTTTCAGGAGGATCTGGTCTTCTTTTTGGGACATTGTTTCAAGTTCGACAAGGCTTAAATTACAGCGTCGTTCAAAATCAAGATCTTCATTATAGACAAAGGCGATCCCTCCGCTCATTCCCGCGGCAAAATTACGCCCGGTTTTGCCGAGAACAACGACCACTCCGCCCGTCATATATTCGCAGCCATGATCACCGACCCCTTCGACGACGGCCCGTGCGCCGCTGTTTCTGACGGCAAACCTTTCTCCTGCCAATCCGTAAATAAAAACCTCCCCGCCGGTGGCCCCATAAAGGAGGGTGTTTCCGACAAGGATCGTTTCTTCCGGTTTAAAGAGAGAGCCTTTCGGAGGAAAAACGACAATCTCTCCTCCTGACATCCCCTTTCCGAGGTAGTCATTGGATTCTCCTTCGAGCGTCATAGACAGTCCATTGACGCAAAAGGCGCCAAAACTCTGTCCCGCGGTCCCCTCAAAATGAAATTGAATGGCGCCCGGAGGAAGTCCCGCAGAACCGTGCCGCCGGGTGATTTCTCCTGAAAGCATGGCTCCGACAGTCCGATGAATATTTCTGATAGGGAGCTTCTGAGACACAGCGGTTTTATTCTCAAGGGCCGGTTTGGCGATCCGGATGAGCGTATGATCGAGGGCCTGATCAAGGCCATGGTTCTGGGATTCCACGCAATGGACGGCAACGTTGCCGGAAACCTCCGGCATATACAAAATTTTATCGAGGTTTATCCCTCTGGCCTTCCATTGGCTGATCGCTTTTTTAGATTCAATTTTATCTACCCGCCCGACCATTTCTTCGAATTTCCGGAATCCAAGACGGGCCATCAGCCGGCGGATTTCTTCGGCGATGAAAAAGAAGTAATGGATAATATGCTCCGGATTGCCGGTAAACTTTTTACGGAGCGCGGGGTCCTGGGTGGCGATGCCGACCGGGCAGGTGTTCAGGTGGCATTTGCGCATCATGATACATCCTTCGACGATCAGGGGCGCGGTTGCAAAACCGAACTCCTCCGCGCCGAGAAGGGCGGCGATGACCACATCTCTTCCTGTTTTAAGCTGGCCATCGGTCTGAATCCTGACCCTGCTCCGGAGATTATTGAGGACCAGCGTTTGCTGAGTTTCGGCCAGGCCGAGCTCCCAGGGCGCCCCTGCATGCTTAATGGAAGAGAGGGGAGAAGCGCCTGTTCCTCCGGAGTCTCCGCTGATCAGGATCATATCGGCATGCGCTTTGGCAACGCCTGCCGCCACGGTTCCGACGCCGACTTCGGAGACCAGCTTGACCGTTATCCTCGCCGCAGGATTGACATTTTTCAGGTCATAGATCAGCTGAGCGAGGTCTTCGATCGAATAGATGTCATGATGGGGAGGGGGAGAGATCAGTGTCACGCCGGGGGTTGAATGCCGGATCCTGGCAATGACTTCATCGACCTTGTGTCCGGGAAGCTGTCCCCCTTCTCCCGGTTTTGCCCCCTGGGCCATTTTGATTTGAAGTTCATCGGCATGGACAAGATAATTAGTGGTCACGCCGAAACGGGCCGAGGCGACCTGTTTAATGGCGCTGTTTTTTTCGGTATCAAATCGGGCTTCGTCTTCTCCCCCCTCGCCGGTATTGCTTTTCCCGCCAAGCCGGTTCATCGCGGTGGCAAGCGTTTCATGGGCTTCTTTACTGATCGACCCAAAAGACATTGCGCCGGTTGCAAAACGTTTGACAATTTCGGAAGCGGGTTCAACTTCATCTACAGAGAGGGGTGTCTTTAAAGTTTTCAGCTCAAAGAGCCCCCGGAGAGTCGATGCGCGATGATTTTCCTCGTTGGCCAGCCGGCTGAATTCCGCAAAGGTTTTTGGGTCGTTGGACCGGGTGGCTTCCTGAAGTTTGACAATCGTTTCGGGGTTCCAGTGATGGTGTTCCCCCTGAATGCGGTAATGATAGTTCCCTCCGATATCCAATCCATCTCCCAGGAGAGGAGAAGTTTCGGCATAAGCGTATGAATGTCTTAGCAGGGTCTCTTTTCCAATTTCTTCAAGGCCGATTCCTTCGATCCTTGATGGGGTTCCTGTAAAATAGCGGTTGATCAGATGGCTGTTTAATCCGATGGCTTCAAAGATCTGGGCCCCGCAATAGCTCTGGACGGTGGAAATCCCCATCTTGGAGAAAATTTTCAACAATCCTTTGTTAACCGCTTTAATATATTTGTTTTCGGCCGTGGCGGCATCGACGGCTTCCGGAAAAATTCCGGAGCGAACGATATCGGTAAGAGTTTCGAATGCGAGATACGGGTTGACCGACCCCGCTCCAAAGCCGATCAGGAGCGCAAAATGATGGACTTCTCTGGGTTCACCGGTCTCTATGGTCAGACCGACCTCCGCCCTTAAACATTCTTCGATCAGATAATGGTGGACGGCTGAAACGGCCAGAAGAGAGGGAATCGGCGCCCATTCAGGGTTTATTCCACGATCGCTCAGGATGATAAAGTTATACCCTGACTTGATGGCATCCGCCGCTTCGCGGCAGAGCCGGTCGATGGCTTTTGCCAGTCCGTCCGGTCCATCGTCAACCGGAAAAAGGGTTTTTAAAGTTTTCGACTTAAAATGACCATCTGCGATCGACCGGATTTTTTCAAGATC
>JACQBY010000002.1 GCA_016201875.1 Nitrospirota bacterium | reverse complement strand
TCGAGGGTTTTGTGGTCCTTGGTATAAATCACGATGGCTCCTTAAACAGTGTGGAATTAAGAAGCTTTTTACCACAAAAACCCTTGAAAATAAAGGGAAATATGAGTTTTCTGATCAATATTTTCATCTGATTCCAGTATACTGACTTTTTACGAGACCATCAATATTAGAAGATTTATAAATCTTTTAGTTCGATCTGAACCTGGGTTCTCTCTTTTATTTTATAAGTTTATTCTACTTTCCGTTAAATATTTACAATGATAGTATGGATTACGGGATTGTTTGTCAAGAGTCTGTCAGCGAATGTGTTTCGATGCCAGCCGGGTCTATAGAGCACTATTTTCCCCTGATGGGTCTTGATATCCTTCGACCTGTGGATTGCTAGACCGGATGGATGAGAAAGAGAATGATGAGCTATATTTTAGCCCTTGATCAGGGGACAACCAGTTCGCGGGCGATCCTTTTTGACCGTAAGGGGAAGATTGTCTCTTCGGCCGCTTTTCCCTTTTCTCAAATCTACCCTCAGCCGGGATGGGTAGAGCATGACCCGATGGAGATCTGGGATTCCCAGATGAAAGCGGCCAGGGAGGCGGTCTTACGGGCGGGAATTTCACCCGGAGAGATTGCTTCCATTGGAATTACCAATCAACGGGAGACCACGATCCTCTGGGATAAAACGAGCGGAAAACCTCTTTATCATGCTATTGTCTGGCAGTGCAGGAGGAGCGCCCCTCTCTGCCTGCGGCTGGAAGAAGAAGGATGGAAAGAGGCGATCGCCAGAAAAACAGGGCTGGTGATCGATGCTTACTTTTCCGCGACAAAAATCAGGTGGCTCCTGGATCATGTTCCGGGGCTCAGGCAAAAAGCGGCCAGGGGAGAGGTTTTGTTCGGCACGGTTGACAGCTGGCTTTTATACCGTTTAACCGGAGGGAGGGTTCATGCCACCGACTATTCCAACGCCTCCAGAACGATGCTTTTTAATATTCATACCTTGCAATGGGACGAAGAGATTTTAAACCATCTGGAGATCCCGCGCGCTCTCCTTCCTGAAGTGAGAAACTCTTCGGAACGCTATGGGACCACCGACCCCTCTTTATTTGATGGCTTCTCTATTCCCATTGGCGGAATAGCGGGAGATCAGCAGGCGGCTCTCTTCGGACAGACCGCTTTTCACAAAGGGGGGGCGAAAAGCACTTATGGGACCGGATGTTTTCTCCTTTTGAATACGGGCCTCCAGCCTGTGGTTTCGACCCGGGGGCTTTTAACTACCATTGCCTGGGGCATAAAGAATCAAATCACATACGCCCTGGAGGGATCGGTATTTATGGGAGGGGCCATTGTCCAATGGCTTAGAGACGAACTTCAAATCATCAGAGAGGCAGAAGAAACCGAGCCTCTGGCGCTCTCCATTCCGGGGAATGACGGGGTTTATCTGATTCCTGCATTTACCGGTTTAGGAGCGCCTTATTGGAGAATGGAAGTGAGGGGGAGTTTGACCGGCCTGACACGAGGGGCTGGCCGGGCTCATGTGGCAAGGGCCGCGCTCGAAGCGATTGCGTATCAGGTCGCCGATCTGATTTCTCTGATGGAAGAAGCTTCAGGAATCCACCTGAAGGAACTCCATGTTGACGGAGGGGCCGTGCGGAACAATTTTCTGATGCAATTTCAGGCAGACCTCCTCGATCTTCCGGTCGTCCGATCCAAAATCATTGAAACGACAGCTCTGGGAGCCGCGTACCTCGCGGGATTATCCGTTGGGTTCTGGAACGACTTTAGTGATCTGCAACATTTATGGGAGGGGGAGACAGAGTTTGTCCCGGCCATGAGACCGGAAAAACGGGAGGCGCTTTATAAGGGGTGGAAGGGAGCGATCAATCAAATGTTGAAATAGCCAGGGATCCTCTTCTAACTATTTATGATAAGGGAAAATGAGCCGCCGCCCCCATGCAGAAGAGCATCGGAAATGAGAGATAAAAATTGGCTCTTGAAGCCAGATAAGCCCGTCTGGCATGGATCGCCATTGTTTTAGGTGCGGGCTGTTTCTTTTCAGCCGACTCGATTGACATCCGGATGACCTGTTTTTGATTGGGCCAGATAATGACCCAGACGTTAAACAACATGACCAGTCCGAGCAATCCGCCGGTAAAGATAAAAATTCCCCAGGATGACGAAAACAACCCCCGTCCCGCGGCGAGAAAATGGAGCATGATGAGGCCGGCGGCGGCGGTGACCAGGGCGCTCCACCGGAACCAGGCCAGGGCCGCAGGCATCAGTTTCGGGATCACAACGGTTTTGGCGGCGGGGTCCAAACTCTTTAAGAAGTTCGCATTGACCAGATTAAAAAAATAAAGCAATCCGATCCAGGTAATTCCTGCGACAAAATGGATCCACCGCAATAAAATCATCAAAATCATGTCACCGGTCATCGATAAACCTCCTCTAAAAGAAAACAGCGATAGTTTATACCGAATCCCGTATCTGTAATCAATAAAATAATTCTTCCCAGGGGGAGAATAGACCTGTTACAATTTCGCCATGCCTTATTCGTATGCCGACATCGTGATCCCCAAGCCTGTTCATCAGACCTTTCAATACCGGATTCCTGCCGATTTATTAAACCAGGTTGCCGTCGGCAAAAGGGTAAAAGTCCCTTTTGGCCGGCAGGTGATTCATGGGGTTGTGGTCGGTCTCTCCTCCAGGGCCGAGGTTGAAAAAATAAAATTGATTATTGAGGTGTTGGATGATCATCCGGTGATTAACCCAGACCTCATGGCCCTTTCGGAATGGATCTCGTCCTACTATTTTTCTCCTCCCGGAATTACGTTAAAAATGATCGTTCCGCCGAATCTGGCAGAGCCGAAAACAAAACGATCGTATCTCTTGAATATTCCCCTGTCGCAGATAGAAGCCGAAATGGCCGGACTGAAAAGATCCCCGCGGCAGGCTGAAATCCTTCAGCTCTTTTTGGCCCATCAGACCGATAAATGGGATGAGAGCTGGGGCGATCCTTCGGCCTGCAAAGCGCTGGTCTCCAAGAACCTTCTTTTAGCAGTCGAAGAGGAAGTTTTGAGAAATCCGTATACCAAAGAAATTCAGGGAGCGGCCGCCCCCATTTTAAATGATGAACAGAGCGTTGCTTTGCAAAAGATTAAGCCGGCGATTGAAAAGGGGGAGTTTTACCCTTTTCTCCTCTATGGCATCACCGGGAGCGGAAAGACCGAAGTTTATTTAAGAGCCCTTGAGCATAACCTTTCTCTGGGAAAGGAAGGGATTCTGGTAGTCCCTGAAATCTCCCTGACCCCTCAGATGATCGACCGGGTGGAAGGGAGGTTTTCCGGAAAAGTCGCGGTGATTCATAGCGGGCTCTCCGCCGGAGAAAGAGCCGATGCCTGGCGGCGGATTCAAAACGGAGAAGTGTCTATTGTGGTGGGAGTCCGGTCGTCGATTTTTGCCCCGTTCCGCCGCCTGGGGCTGATCATTATTGATGAGGAGCATGACGGGGCCTATAAACAGGAAAATGACGTGAAATATCATGCCCGGGATACCGCCCTGGTCCGCGCTAAAAAAGCGGGCGCGGTGGTTCTCCTCGGATCGGCCACTCCCGCGCTTGAGACCTATTACAACAGCCAGATTGGAAAATCAGAGCGGGTCCTTTTAACCCGGAGAGTCGCGGGAAGGCCCCTTCCCGCCGTAACCCTCGTGAATCTGAAAGAGACCGAAATGGCCCTCAAGGGGGGAGGCATTTCCCGCCCCCTCCATGAGGCGATTCTCAAGCGCCTTGAACGAAAAGAGCAGACCCTTCTTTTTCTCAACCGCCGGGGTTTCTCTCCCTTTCTACTCTGCTACGACTGCGGGTTCAGCTTAAAATGCCGGCACTGCTCGGTATCGCTGACGTTCCATAAAAAGACCGGATCTTTTCATTGCCATTACTGTGATTTTACCACCGTTCCTCTGGTTGTCTGTCCTCAATGCCATGGATCAAACCTTGCTTATCTCGGGCAGGGGACTGAAAAAATCGAGGAGGAGCTGATTGCCCTGTATCCCGAGGCAAGAGTCGCCCGGATGGACCGCGACAGCATGGCAAAAAAATTCGCTCATGACCATATTCTGGGGGAGATGAGAGAAAACAAAATTGATATCCTTGTCGGGACTCAAATGGTAACGAAGGGGCACGATCTCCCTTCCATTACCCTTGTCGGCGTTCTTTGCGCCGATACGATTTTGAACCTCCCCGATTTCAGATCGGCTGAAAAGACCTTTCAGACCCTGACCCAGGTTGCCGGAAGGGCCGGAAGAGGCGATACGCCTGGCGAGGTCTTTGTGCAAACCTTCAATCCGGATCATTACAGCGTCGTTTATGCGAAAGATCAGGATTACCACGGATTTTGCGAAAAGGAGCTTCTTTTCCGGAAAGAGTTGAATTATCCCCCTTTTACCCGGATGATCTCTTTTTTATTGTCCGGAAAGAATGAAAAACAGGTTGAAGAAAAGACCCGTCAGTTTGCCGGCCTGCTGGCGCGGTATAAAAGTTCGTCCATTGAAATGTTAGGGCCCGCTCAGGCCCCCTTGTATAAACTTAATGGAAACTACCGCTGGAGATGCCTGATCAAAGGGAAAGAGATCAGAAAAGTGCAGGAGATTTCCAGAGACATTATCAGGGAGTGGACCCCATTGAAAAAAAACGGCGTACGGCTGGAAATAGACGTCGACCCTCAGAATTTGATGTAGAACCATGAAAATTCGTCAAGCCGCCGGCAGGTTTTTAGAACTCTTCTTTCCCGCACAATGCCACTCCTGCGAAGCCCCTCTTGCCACGGCCCCTGTTCCTTTTTTTTGCGGCCCTTGCTGGTTGGGCATTCAGCCTCTGCAGGGGCCATTCTGTCCCCGGTGCGGAAAACCCTTTTCTTCTCCCTGGGCCCTTTCATTTAGTCCCGGCCATCTTTGCGGCGATTGCCGCGCAACCCCCCCTTTTTATGATCGGATGATTACCCCCTATCCATTTACCGGGGTTCTGGCAGAGGCGATTTTTCTTTTTAAATACCGGAAGAAGACGGCTCTTTCCCGGCCGTTCTTCACACTTGCGAGTTCGCATTTAGAATCTCTTCAAGGAATCGATCTTGTCCTTCCTGTCCCGCTGCATGGCCTCCGTTTAAAAGAAAGAGAGTTTAATCAATCTCTTCTCCTGGCAGAGGCCATCGGGGCTAATTTAAGAAAACCGGTGCCGGCCGATCTATTGAAAAAAGATAAAATAACCGATTCTCAGATGAAATTAAGCCGTTCTGCCCGTCAAAAGAATATAAAAAACACCTTTTCCCTGACCGGTTTATCAGAGGTTCTGGACAAGACCGTTTTACTGGTGGATGATGTCTTTACCACGGGGGCGACCCTGAATGAATGTGCCAGGGTATTAAAAAGGGGAGGGTGTAAAAAAGTGATTGGATTCGCGCTGGCCAGGACCCTTTTAAGGCCGGTGGAACAGGATCAGATCAAGAAGGCCCGGAACCATTCGATGGAAGGACCTTAAATCCTGAGGTGATACGGCTTAACTCTTGAGATTCCTGTAAGAGGATATCTGCAAAACCTTCGCGGTTTTTAACGAAGGTCATATTTTCAGAAGCGACTTTTTGAATATTCCCGGCTGCCCTCAGGACATTTGAAGAGCCGTCGCTAAGTTCAGCCACGGCGCTTTTAATGGCGTTGATCATTTTCCGGCCGGACTCTGTGTTTTCAATGACATGCCGGGTCTCTTTCAGGTTTTCGCCGGTAAAGTGTTTGACCTGCAGGCTCACTTCTTTCATCAACTCCGAAGTTTTATAAGCCTGTTCCGTTTCTTTTTCCTGTTTTTGCGTAATTCCGAGAATTCGTACGGCCTCTTCGGCGATTTTTTTGGTTTCATTAGAAATCCGGTTGGAGGTTGAAGATTGGTTGAGGATCGCGGCGCTGATGTTATTCACCATTTTGGACGATTCCTGGGCGCTTTTGATAATGTTGTTTAATGCCTCCGATGCCTGCCCTGCCCGGACGACTCCTTCGTCGATGACCTGGTTCCCTCTTTTAACCAGGGTGCCGGCCTGGGTTGATTCTTCCTGCAGTACCCGGATTAATTCTTTGATCTCCCGGGTAGAGACAACCGTCCGGTCGGCAAGGTCTTTTATTTCACTCGCCACCACGCCGAACCCTTTGCCATGTTCTCCGGCCTGTGAAGAGATAATAGCGGCATTGAGGGCCAGAAGATTGGTTTCCTGGGCGATATTGTTGATGACCGTTAAAATCACTCCGATTTTCTTTGCTTTATCCCCGAGGTTTTGCATGACCTGGTTGGTTTCGAGACCGAATTCCTTGATTTTTTCTATTCCCTCTTTGGTCGATTGAACGTCTTCAACCCCTTTTTGAGCGTATGAGAGGGAGTGGTCGGAGAGGCTCCGGGTCGTTTCAATATTCCGGCTTAATTCCTGGATGATTTTATCGAGAAGCTGAGTTTCTTCCGCGGTATTAACGGCCGCCTTCGAAAGAATATCGGTGTTATTATTAATTTCTTTAACGCCTGCGGAAATATGGGCGATGGAGTCGATGGTCTGAGTAATCGACATCGAAAGGGAATCGATATTTTCTGACACGATATTTGTGGTCTGCCCCACTTCGATGACCGACGTCGCATTTTTTTCAATTTCAACGGTTAACTGATTAATCTCCTTTTCCACCTCTTTTACGGAGGTGTTCAGTCTGTCAAGGAAATGGTTGGTTTCAGAGGCGCCGGTTAAGGTGGTCTCCGCCCCTTTTTCAATGAGTTTGGATCCGTCGCTGATTTCTTTTGAAATCGACTGGAAGTTTACGGAAGTTTTTTGAAGTTTTTGAAAAACAGGGCTCATCTGGTCGACCAGCGTATTATAGGAGAGCGAGACTTTTCCCAGTTCATCTTCGGACGCCAGATCGATTTTCTGGCTGAAATCTCCTTCGGCCATTTTCTTGAAATGAACGACCAGCGCATTTAATCCGGAGATGATTTTCTGGCTGAAAATAAAGGTCAGGCCCGTTCCGGCAAGAATAAATAAAAAGGCCAGAAGAATCAGCTTTACCGTCATCGACCTGATTTTTTCTTCCGTTTCCTGGAGGGAGAGATCAAGCCGGATCCAGCCATGAATTTTCCCCTCCAGGAGCATCGGTTCAAGAATCGCAAGCATATTCTCTCCCTTCTGGTTTTGGAAGTATTCCAGGAGCCCTTTGTTTTCATTGAGCGCGCTCTTGAAAATAGGATCGGCATTTAGCGATTCGCCGATCCGGGAGGTGTTTTTCGATGCGGTGACCATGCCGCTTTCATCGACAAACAGAATGGAGGAGACATCCGGGACCTTTGAAAAATTTGAAAGAGACTCCTGAATGAGAAAGAGGTTTTCAACCACCACTTTTGCCCCGGCAAGGGAGAGGCTTGTGGCAATGGCTTTTCCCTTTGATTCTATTCCCAGCTGGATTATTTTTCTTTCCTGATGGATGACGTAAAAGGTGTTGACCGCATTGAGGACGATCAGTAGAACCGCCACAATGAGGGAAAACTTGACTCGAATCGATGAATAGATATATTTTTTAAGCATTACCCATCATTCCTTATTTTAAGCTTAAGTCTGCTGAAAGATTGGTTTTCCCGCCGGGCGCTATGGTGACCTCTTTTTCCTTGATGGGAACTCCCTCATGCCAGATTGTAACCTTATAGGTCCCGGGAGGAATATCGGATATTTTAAATTCTCCATTTTTATCCGTTACGGCAAAATAAGGGTGATCAAAGACCCAGAGGGCTCCGGTCATAAACGGATGGGCGTCGCATTTGATGCCAATTGTTCCGGATTGGGTTAAAGGTTTTTTGATATTTTTTCCATTTTCCGGCATGGCCACGTTTAAAATAGTCGTTCCTTCTAACCGGAGATGGGTGTTGTGAAGGATCGGATCTCCGTTTCTGATCTCATAGGAATCGCCGGCCATCCCCGCAAGGACATGAGGAACAAAACGGCATTTTAAGTTTTCAAGAACCAGCGTCGCCGGATCATGTTTTTTCCCTTTTGTGATCCCTTCCAGACTGACGACGGTATTTTGAAGGCCATTATTTTCGGGGTTTACCAGATAAGTTTCTTCTGAAATAGAATCTCCGCAATACTCCGGATTATGGATGACCTTGTGGACTTCGTTTTCGGGAGCCGCTCCTTTGGCCTTGATGTTTCCGGCAAGCTCTCCCCCTTTTGCCACAACGATTCCTTCATAAGCCTGTGCCACAGCGGCAGGAGTACATAAAAGGGTAAACAGGACAAACGCGATTCCAGAAGTAAAATCCTTTACATTGACAATAGAACCTTTCATAAGCCTCTCCTAATCCCGGAGTGATTGAATATAATAAACGAGCTCCCAAATTTCCGCCGGTTTGAGTTGATCGGAAAAAGAGGGCATCGGCGTCCCCCCCAATCCGTTGGCGATTGAACGATAGATTTTCCACTCTTCTTTTCCGGTTTTAAAAACCCCTTTTGAAAAATTGGCCGGGAGAATCGCGTCTCCCCAGTCATCCGTCAGGGTGCCGGCGCTCCGGCCATCGGCTCTCCCTTTTGGTCCATGACAGGCCATACAGCCGTTTTTTTCATAAACGGTTTTCCCTTTGTCAATTTCGTCCGGCGTTCCGGGGGGGGGAGGATAGATGAAGGTTGCTCTCGGCGGGGTTTCATTTTTAAACCGGGGGGAGAATGTTTTGATGTAATCCACGACATACCTTCT
The DNA here is from genome assembly GCA_016201875.1 of Nitrospirota bacterium. Classification (GTDB taxonomy): domain Bacteria; phylum Nitrospirota; class Nitrospiria; order JACQBW01; family JACQBW01; genus JACQBY01. Next base: position 5,824 of record JACQBY010000002.1, on the reverse strand, counting down.
GTCGGACTCCCTGATCCCCCTCCAGGCGGGCATCGAAGTGCCATTGACCCCCTCGGAAATAGTCATCATCAGGTCAAGGTCAGACGGCATCGATCCTGCCGGCCCCCCGGTCCATTTAAAAACCCCTTTTGTAAAATCTCTTGGTTTTGGATTAAGCCCTTCGGCATAGATTCCCCTGCCGTCCCCTTTGACGCCATGGCAGCCGGCGCAGTAGCGTTCATAAACGCCTTTCCCTCTTGTTAAATTTAAAGAGTGACCGCCGTCGGACGCCAGACTCCTGTTAGCCGGTAAAATCAAAAAGAACAATCCCAAAATAATTAATCCTCTAAAACCGGATAAAAATAGTTTTTTAAAAGGCATAATCGACTCCAACAAAAAAAGTATTGGTGATTTGATCTTCAACGGTAACCAGGTTGGTTTTTTTGGATGCAAAATAGCTCCATTCTCCATGAAGCGCCACCATAGAAAATTGGCTTTGAACGAGATAATACCGGGATCCCAATGTAAAACTGGCCTGGTCATTGTAGTCGTCCGGAAGGGAGATATCTGCCTGCTGTTTATTAAAAATCCAGTCGTAATGGCTGAACAAAACCGTTTTTAAATTCGGCATCCAATGCAATTCAACTGTCCCTCCATGAAAAATGGCGTCCTGACTTCCCCCCGCGCTTCCATTAAATGCGTTTCCGCAGGGCGGAGAAGGACAAGTTAAAGCTGTATCAGGAATGACCGTTTGTCCGATGAGATTTCCGTCGTCGATTCCATACATATATTGAAACATAAGAGAGCCCAGAGGCGTTCCTGAAGAGCCAAAGTTAAAAATCAGATCGGTTCCCGTCCGCGAAAAGGCCTTATTATTCGCCCCCGTGCCGGGAAGAGGAGTCCCCCCCTCGGTTTTATAGGAAGTGGGCCAATAGCCGTAATCGCCAAACAAACCGACTCGTTCACTGATATTCTCCTGGTCAAAACCAAAAGAGAGCCTCGCGTAGAGATTCGGTCTTTTCCCCTGGGCCTGATTGCTCCCCTCCATGGAACCATTGTTTAAATCCAGGACATATCGGATCCGGCTATCTTGAGAATGCCCCATGAGCTCCAATCCGAACTGGTTGTCTCCCAGATTAAAAGTATTGATATTGGCCGGGCCGCCAGGGTGATAATTATAAACGAGATAACTATTTCCTGAACTCGTTAAACCAAAGGCTCTTTTTTGAGAAAAAGGAATTTCCAACTCATGTTTTCCGATTTTTATATTCAACCAGGAACTGTCAAATAGATTGGAAAACCGGATCCAGGCCGCTTCCATATCGACATCGGCATCTAAAAATGGGGCGATGACGAGCAGGTACGAGATATCCTTCGACAAAACACCTCCTGATAAGAAATCGAGGCCGGTCAGGTTGAAGGTTCCGGTAGAAATATTATCGCTGTTGCTCTGGTCTGTTGGAACCGCCGTCTGGGTCTGAACATTGACATTGGGGGTGGTGCGAAGAGAAAAAGGGGAGACGACCAGGTTTTGAAGAGGGGTATCATTTTCGGTTCCCATCTGGTAGCCGTTGTCTTTAAAAGCGATCCCCACATCGTTGAGCTTTGGAAAAGCTTCATGGCAGGCGGTGCAGGGAAGATGATATTTTTTTGCAAAGAGCGGAAGCGCCGAGGCGGGTGTTAAATGAAAAAAGAGAGCATAAAAAAGGATTAGGAAAGTGAAAACGAAATTTTTTGCCATGACGGTTTCCTTTTTCATGAGATGTTTCCCCAAAGTTAGCTGTTAAAAGTATATCAAAGGTTTTTAAAACCGCAAGTCTTGCCCGAAATTCGAAGCGTCTAAAAATAGTAAATTAAGTATATTTGAGGGTCTCGTAAAAAGTCTGAAAAAGCTGTTTTCTGTCATTCCCGTGCAAACGGGAATCCAGTTTTTTCAAGTTGTTATGTGTTTCCTAGATTCCCGCTTTCGCGGGAATGACGACTTCTTACGAGACCATCATATTTATTATCCTTAAGATAAAGTATAGCAAGATTCTCTTAAATCGCAAGATCAGTTTTTATTATATATTATAGGGTTATTCACCGATAATAATTTTTGACATCGATTATTGAATAAGGTTTAATAATGCAAAACTATTTGACTGGAAGCAATAAAAATGACCGAACGATTTTCTTCCGGAGCCGAAGGGATCCGGTGGGATCTGACCGATCTATATCAGGGGATCGATGATCCGCAGATTAAAACAGATTTAGACGCGTTGTTTCAAAAGGCGCGGGGATTTGAAAAAGAATACCGGGGGAAAGTCTCTTCAAGCCATTTAAACGATGAAACCCTGGCGGAAATCCTAAAAAACCTCGAAGCCCTCCTCGACCCGCTTGAAAAGATCGCCGCTCATGCTTATTTGATTTTTGCAGGCGATTCGACAAACGAAAAACATGGGAAGCACCTCCAGCATGTCAATGAAAAGAGAACAGAGATCAGAAACCACCTTCTCTTTTTTGAATTGGAATGGATGGAGCTCCCCGATGCCGAAGCCGAAAGGCTCCTCAAAAAGCCGTCCATCGCTCCTTATGCCCATTATCTGGAAAAGGAACGGAAGTTCCGCCCCCACAGGCTGACCGAAGGGGAAGAAAAAGTTCTTGCGTTAAAGAACAATACCGGCGGCGGGGCTTTTTCAAGGTTATTCGACGAAACGCTCAACCGGATGGAGTTTGAGTTTGCTTTTAAAGGGAAAAACGCTCTCCTTTCAGAGCAGGAAATTCTCGCCCTGTTGCATGACCCCGACCGCGAAAAAAGAAAAGCCGCGGCGGAGGGAATGACAGATGGACTTAGAAAACAGACCCATCTCCTGACCTATATTTTTAATACCATAGCGGCAGACCATGCGACAGATGACCGGCTCCGGGCTTTTTCCGGTCCGATGGTATCCCGCCATCTGGCGAATGAAATAGAGCCGGAGGCGGTCTCAACGATGATGGAAACAGCTGAAAAAGCCGTTTCCATGGTCCACCGCTATTACCGGTTGAAGCGGCAGGTGATGAAACTCGAAGTTCTGTATGACTATGACCGGTACGCCCCTCTTATTATATCGGGGAGCCTTCGTAAAATTCACTCGATGCCCCCCGTGCCCCCGCGTGAAGCGCCGGCAAAGCCGGTTGCTTCACTTTTTCAAAGCTCAAGGGGGGTCAAATGGTCCGACGCTAAAGACATCGTTCTTTCTTCCTTTTATGCCTTTTCTCCGGTGATGGGAAAAACCGCTGAAATGTTTTTTGACAAAAAGTGGATCGATGCCGAAATCAGGCCGGGAAAACAGGGAGGCGCTTTCAGCCACGGATTGGTTCCGACCCACCATCCTTATATCCTCATGAATTATTCCGGAACGTTAAGAGATGTGATGACGCTGGCCCATGAGCTGGGGCATGGGGTTCATCAATATTTATCCCGCTCCCGGGGGTTTTTCCAGATGGATACCCCGCTGACGATGGCTGAAACTGCCAGTGTCTTCGCCGAAATGCTGATTTTTCACGAGTTAAAGGAAAAAGAGGCCGATCCGCTGGAAAAACTTTATCTGATCAGCTCAAAGTGCGAAGAGGCTTTTTCGACCCTTTTCCGGCAGATTGTTTTAACCCGGTTTGAAGAGAGGCTCCACCATGAACGAAGAGGGGGGGGAGAGCTTCCGGCTTCGGAGATCAACCGGATCTGGCTAGAAGTCAACCGCCCGATGTTTGGCGACTCCCTCCATTTAACCGACGATTATGGCTGGTGGTGGATGTATATCTCCCATTTTATCCATAGCCCCTTTTACTGTTATGCCTATGCGTTTGGCGAACTCCTGGTCCTCTCCCTTTACGGGGCCTATTTAAAGGATAAGGGGTCTTTTGTTTCAAAATATTTAACATTGCTCGAATCAGGCGGTTCCAAAAGCCCTCAGGCCCTTTTATCTGATTTCCATTTTGATCTTTCTCAACAATCCTTCTGGGAGGGAGGGTTGGAAATTTTAAACGGCCTGGTCATAGAGGCCGAATCGCTCGCCCGGGAACATTTTCCATGATCATCACGCGAAGAGGGTTTTTGCAAAAAACGCTCCTGGCGGGGGGAGCGCTTCTGGTGTTGCCGGCCATCCGATCGATCGGGAGCGGCTCTTCTTTACAGGCGGCAGGCCCCGAATCCTTTCGCTTTGCCATCATCGGCGACAGCCATCTGATGGGGAAAAAAAATCCGAGGCTCAAACTCCGGCTGGAAGCCGCCATCAGAGAAATAAACAGCCTGGCTCCTCAGCCTGACTTTGTGATCCATCTGGGGGATGCGGTTCACGACGGCACTCCCGAACAGTTTCAATATTTTGCCGAAACGATCACTCAATTAAAACCCAAAATATATTTTGTTCCCGGAGAGCATGACTGGTATTTCGATATGGGAGAAACGTACCGGTCAGTCTTTATCAAAGGGAATGCCCCTTATTCTTTTAACCATAAGGGATATCACCTGATTATTTTAAACGGGATCGGCCTGAACGATTACTGGACCGGCAGAAAGTTAACGCCCCAACAGCGGATGGAAATTGCCGGCACCCTCAATCACCCGCTTCAAGGGCCTTTTCGGTTAGGCAAAGAACAGCTGGCATGGCTTCAAAAAGATCTTTCAGGTGTCGGACGGGAGACGCCGCTTCTGATTTTTATCCACCCTCCTTTGTATCATTATTACCGCCCCTGGAATTTTTGGGTGGAGGATGCGCCTGAGGCTCACCTTCTGTTAAAACCGTTTCAGTCGGTTTCGGTCTTTCATGGCCATGTCCATCATACCGTTCAAAATGAAATCGACCGGATGAAATTTTTTTCGACCCTTTCGACCTCATGGCCTTACCCGTATCCTGACACCGGGGTTCCAAAAGGGAGCGCCAAAATGCCCCGGCCAGGCCCTTCAAACTTTTACGATGGCCTGGGTTGGTCGCAAAACAGCGCCGGCAATGGCGACATGACGCACCAGGATATTTTATGGACATTAACCCCGCCGGAAGGATCATGATGAATAAAATCATCGTTCTTTTCCTTTTTTTCGTTGCGGTGATTGTGGCAGACGGAACCCTTCTGTCTGGCGAGGAGGCGGTTCAGCACCACCCCTCCGCTTCGGGCCTGGAGGGCCGAAAGGATGCGCAGGGTCCGGTTCATCGCGCCGATCTGGCGAGAAAAGAGAAGAGATCTTTTGCGGCGGCGGTTGCCCTGGGAGAAAAACTCTGGTTTGACCGTACTCTGGGGGCCAACGGGATGTCCTGCAATATCTGCCACCCCGATGCGGCGGCGACCCACCCCGAAACCTTTCCAAAATTTAAATCTCAGATGGGGGCCGTGGTTTCGGCCCAGCAGTTTATCAACTGGTGTATCGTGATTCCTCTTCAGGGGAAAGAGTTTCACCTGGGGAGCTCCGAGTTGACGGCGCTGGAAGCCTATATGGTTTCTCAAAACAGAGGAGAGGCTCTGGAGCCCGGGTATCCTTCTCCTTAAGCCTTCTTTACTAACGGGGAATCGTTTCGATGTTTATCAAAATCCTTTCTGCGAGTCTGATCGCTTTTTTTTCAATGGCCGGTTTTTCGGGACGGGCAGATGCTTTTCCCGGCGAGCCGTTTGAACAATATCGCCTTAAATTCGGGACCCCTTCAAACGCGAGCCCATCTGCGTTCCGGAAGGCTCCGGGAGACGTTAACCAATTTTACTGGATGGAGGCCGAGGCCGACCCGCTTTTGACCGGAAAAAAATTAAAAGGGAATTTGGTCGTTTTATTTAAAAAAAGTCCGGTAAAGGAGCCTGGGAACCGGACGCCCGGATCGTTGAATCTCATCAGTACCCG